>JBAUOX010000603.1:0-1729 GCA_049579985.1 Isosphaeraceae bacterium
ACAAGCCTGAAGCGCAAGCGAAGGGTATTGAATGATATACATTTTCGAATGCCTTCGCTTGCGCTTCAGGCTTGTAAGCCCGCTTCCTGAGGACCCGGACCTGGGCGGGAAGTCAGGAGGTCCGACCCAGCGCTGTAATACAAATATCCGAACGTTCTTCTGCCAAGCCGCTCGCCCCCAAGAAAGGGCATTCCCGAGTGCCGGTCGCCCTTGACGGAAAAACCCAACCCGGCAAAGATACCTACCGTTCGGTAAACAGTGATCAAAAAACTCGGAACGGCCGATGCTGAAGCCGGCGAATGGATGGTCTGATGTCGGTCTCGACTCCAAATGCTAAGAGCATTCTGAACCCGGTGGCGCGGCACATCGCTCGCGTTGCGGCACGCTTGTTTGCAACGCAAGGCTATGATGCAACGTCGGTTCGGGAAATCGTCGAAGGCGCCGGGGTCACCAAGCCGACACTCTATTACCATTTCCGGAGCAAGGAGGGCCTGGCGAAGGCCCTGGTTTCGGTTCCGCTTTCGGACCTGGTCGAGCAGCTCCGCCAGATTGTGACCACCGAGCGCGACCCGGTTCGCTGCCTCGAGCAGGTTTTCGAGGCCCAGTTTGCCTTCTGTCGCGAGGACCCCGACCGCTCGCGGTTCCTTTACGCCTTGATTTTCGGCCCGCCGGGCTCGGGGGCCGCGCACGACCTGGAACCTTGCA
Source organism: Isosphaeraceae bacterium (assembly GCA_049579985.1). Classification (GTDB taxonomy): domain Bacteria; phylum Planctomycetota; class Planctomycetia; order Isosphaerales; family Isosphaeraceae; genus Aquisphaera. The sequence goes on from JBAUOX010000603.1 coordinate 706, forward strand.
AGGAAGACCTCGGTCGCTGGACCGAGGCCGCCATCCGCCGATTGGCCGACGCGGGAATCATTCGCCGCGAACGCGTGGATGCGTGCTTGACGATGTGCCGCGGCCTGATCGTGATCACGACGCTCAATTTTCTCTACGGCGAAAAACCCCTGGGACAGAACGTGGCGCAGGCTCTGCTCCACGACCTGCTCAAGGGCTTCGACGATCGCCAATCGAACCAAGGGATGGAATAAACGATGAGACGACGCTGTTTCTTGATCCTCGCAGCGTGTCTGCCCGCGATCGCCGCCGCGAGTCTTTCCGGATGCTCGCCGGCGGAAGCTCAACCGTCATCGAAAGCCCCGGCCGCTGTCCGCGAGGTCCCGGTCACCGTGGCGCCCCTCGAGCGGCGAACCGTCGAGCGGACCATCGATGTGGTCGGCACCTTGCGCGGGTGGGAGCAGGTCACCATCGGCTCCAAGCGGACCGGACGGGTCTCCAAGGTCTTGCACGACATGGGTGACCACGTCCGGCCTGGAGAGCCGCTGGTCGAGCTCGAAGCGGTGGACGCCAAGCTCGCCTACGACCAGGCGCAATCGAAATACCTGGGTGAGCTGGTCAAGCTGGGCATCACCGAGCAGCAAGCCCAGCGGTTCATCGAGCAATACGGCATCTCCGAGGAGTTGATTCGCGGGAAACAGGCCGAGGAGGCGATCGATCGCGTCCCGGCCGTAATCCAGGTGCTGGTGAGCAAGGAAAAGGCCCTGCACAACCTGAATCGCCAGCGCGCCCTCAGCAAGAAAGGGGCCAGCACGGTCCAGGAGCTGGAGGATTACGAGAACGAGTATCGCTCGGCGTCCGCCGCTTACGAGAACGCCCGGGCCACCGCTCGGAACGTGATCGCCAGCGCGGTGGCCAATCGCGTGGCGCGAAACCAGGCGATGCAAACTCTTGCCGACATGATCATTCGCGTTCCCAAACCGGAGCTAACGCCGCCGGGCTCCAGCCAGGCCGACGCGGTGGTCTATGCGGTCACGAAACGGTC
>JBAUOX010000604.1:0-12570 GCA_049579985.1 Isosphaeraceae bacterium
GTCATTCTGCCATTTGCCATTCTGTCATTCTGCCATTCTGCCATTCTGTCATTCTGCCATTTGCCATTCTGTCATTCTGCCATGATGGTTCCCGACTCCTCATTCTATTGATTCCGTGAAATATGCCTAAATACATCATCTCCGTCACAGCCGCCGACCGCGTGGGGATCGTCTACTCGGTCACTGGGGCCCTGCTGGACCTGGGGGGAAATATCCTCGAGCTCAGCCAGACAGTCATGCGCGGCTATTTCACGATCATCCTCGAAGTCGAATTCCCGGTAACGCACTCGGCCAGACAGCTCGCCGACACAATCCTTGACCGGGGCAAGCGGTTTGACCCCCAGGTCCTGGTCACCGAGGTCAGGAACGAGATCCTCGAGCCGGCGGTTCCGTCGGGTGAACGGTTCATCCTGACCGTGCTGGGCGACGACGCCCCGGGGATCATTCACGGCATCGCCGGCTGCCTCGCCGCGCATGGCGTGAACATCGTTGACCTGCACGCACGGCTTGACGCCGCGCGGTTCGCGCTGGTGATGGAGGCCATGATCCCCCAGGACCTCATGCCGGAGACGATCCGCTCGGAGCTCGAGCGGTTCGGTCGAGACCACAAGATCGAGGCCTACGTCCAGCATGAGAACATCTTTCTGGCGACCACCGAGCCGGGCCCCGTCCGGGTCGGGCCGGCCGTCAGAACTCAAGGAGACGCCCTTGCATCGCACTGAAGACGTTCTGGCCACGCTCAGCATGATCCGCCAGTACAAGCTCGATGTCCGCACCGTGACCATGGGCATCGACCTTCAGCCCTGTGCCGCGCCGGATCTGTCCACGTTATGCGCCCGGATCCGCGAGCGTCTGGTGCATTATTCCGGCCGGCTGCGCGCCGTCTGCCGCGAGGTCGAAGGGCGCTACGGCATCCCGATCGTGAATCGCCGGATCGCGGTCAGCCCGATCGGCTGGGTGGCCGCCGGCCAGCGGACGGAGGGCCTCTTGGCCATCGCCCGCACTCTCGACGCGGTGGCCGCCGAGGTCGGGGTGGACCTGGTCGGCGGCTTCAGTGCGCTGGTCCAGAAGGGCTGGACCGAGGCAGGGCGCCGGCTGATCGCCGCGCTTCCCGAAGTGCTTTCGACGACCGAGCGCGTCTGCGCGTCGGTGAACGTGGGGACGACCGCGGCGGGAATCAACATGGATGCCATTCTCGCCCTGGGGCACGTGCTCAAGGAAACGGCCGAACGGACCAGGGACCACGACGGTTTCGGCTGCGCCAAGCTCGTGATCTTCGCCAACGCCCCCAGCGACAACCCGTTCATGGCCGGTGCCTTTCACGGTCCCGGCGAGCCCGACTGCGTGATCAACATCGGAGTCAGCGGCCCGGGAGTGGTCAAGGCGGCCGTCGAGGACCTGGTCACCCACTCTCCCACCGGGCCGACGCTCGGCGAGATCGCCGAGGAGATCAAGAGCACGGCATTCCGGGTCACCCGGGTAGGCGAGCTGATCGGCCGCGAGGTTGCCGCTCGGCTGGGGGTCAGCTTCGGGATCGTGGACCTGTCGCTGGCGCCAACCCCGCAGGTGGGCGACAGCGTCGGCGAGATTCTCCAGGCGATGGGCGTCGTCCGGATCGGAGCGCCCGGCTCGACCGCGGCGCTGGCCCTGCTCAACGACGCCGTAAAAAAAGGCGGATCCTTTGCGTCATCGAGCGTCGGTGGGCTCTCCGGTGCGTTCGTGGCCGTCAGCGAGGACGCCGCGCTGGCCCGCGCGGTCGAGGCCGGCGACCTCACACTCGCCAAGCTCGAGGCCATGACCGCCGTCTGCTCGGTCGGCCTGGATATGATCGCCGTAGCCGGCGAGACCGATGCCGAGACCCTCGCCGCCCTGATCGCCGACGAGGTCGCCATCGGCGTGATCAACCACAAGACGACCGCCGTGCGGGTCATTCCCGTCCCCGGCAAGAGTGCTGGCGACCGCGCCGTCTTCGGCGGCCTCTTTGGCGAGACTGCCATCCTCCCCATCCACGCCGCGGCCGGCTCGACGCCTTTCGTCCGTCACGGCGGCCGCATCCCCGCACCGCTTTCCAGCCTTCGAAATTAAAAAAACCAAAAAACCTTTGGAAGAAATGCGGCAGGTCGTTACACTCTTCGCGACCCAAACGCATCGGACGCACTTGCACGGACAGCACCCAAAGCATCAGCGGAGGATGGAGTCATGATGACGCCAACACGGATCGTACGCATGATTGGCATCGCGGGGCTGGTCGGCTGGATGGGAATGGCCGGTTGGGTGGCCAAGACCACCCTGGCGCAGAACAGTGGCCAGAACCCGGCGCCTTTGCCACAAACCGCCACGATGCCCGAGAATCTGCCCAAGGAGGGGCAAGAAACGCCCAAGGTCCAGAGCAACGACGCCCCGGCACCCCTGCCGGTCGCACCCGATTCGGGAGCCTCCCTGGCATCCGAAAAGTCTCCGCCTCCTCCGTTGCCGGTGAGCCCCCCGCAGATCGAGCCGGCCGAGTCACCGTCTCCTCCGCCCGTCCCGCGTCGCCTTCCAGCTCTCACCGAGAACCAGCCGGCATCCTCCACCGACGACCCCGAACAGTCGGCGCAATCGTTCGTGGAGCGGAACCAGAAGGAAGCCGAGGATCATCTCAGAGCCCTGACTGCCGAGGCCCAGCAGCTTCGGGCCCGCCTGGCCAAGCTGGAATCGGGCATCAAGAAGTGGCAGGGCCTGGTGAGTGCCTTGAAGTCATCCCAGGGGCAATCGATCGCCTCGACCGCAAACGCGCCCGGAGCCGAGGATGCGGGCGATCTGGAGCCGATCAAGCCGAGCCAGAGCCAGGCTGGCGGAGCTCGTGCCGACAAGCGTGTCAAGTGGGCGACCGCCACGTCGGCAGCCACCGGCGCCGGTGCCCAGCCGGCCCCCGACGCTGACCCGCCCCAGCAGCTCCCCGCCGCGCAGCCCGTTGTAACGCCCGGTTCCGTGCCGAGGTGACCGGGACCTGTTCCGTTCACGCCGCGAGGACTTCGGAGAGTAGCGTCCGGGTCGCTTCCTGGCTGGGGTCATCGAAGATCTGGGCGGGGGGGCCGGACTCGATGATCCGGCCTTCGCCGAAGACGTGCACGGTGTGCGCGACTCGCCGGGCGAAGTGCATCGCGTGGGTCACGACGACCATGGTCAGGCCGTCGCCGGCCAGATCGGTCATCACCGCCAGGACCTCGGTGGTCATGCGCGGGTCGAGCGCGCTGGTCGGCTCGTCGAACAGGATCACCTGGGGCGCCATGGCCATGGCCCGGGCAATGGCCACCCGCTGCTGCTGGCCGCCGGAAAGCTGCCGGGGCAGGGCATCCAGCCGATCCGACATGCCCACGCGCGCAAGCAGCCGGCGCGCCCGCTCCGCAGCCTGTTCCGGATTGACGCCCAGCACGTAGACGGGCCCCTCGATCACGTTCTGCAGCACGGTTCGATGCGGAAACAGGTTGAAGCTCTGGAAGACCATGCCGACCCGCAGGCAAACCTTGCGCTGGACCCCGGCTCGCTCGGCGGCTCCATCGTGGGCGCTAACCCGCAGGCCGTCGATCGTGACCGCCCCCCCCTGGAATGTCTCCAGCCCGTTGAGGCAACGCAGGAAGGTGCTCTTGCCGCTGCCCGAAGGCCCGATGATCGTCGCCACCTCGCCGCGCCTGACCGAGAGGTTCACTCCCTTCAGAACCTCGATCGATCCGTGCCACTTGACCAGGTCATTCACCTCGATCATGCTCATGCCGCCGCCCCCCCTTTCACGCCCAGGGTGCCCAGCCGCCTCTCTGACCACCGCGAGAACCAGGACAGAGGTATACTCATCATCATATACAGGAATGACGCGGCCAGAGCGAACTCGATCGCCCCGCCGGTGCCGTTGGCGAGGATCGAGTACTCCTTGGTCAGCTCGATCAGGGTGATCACCGAGCAAACGGAGGTGTCCTTGAACAAAGCGATGAAGTCGTTGGTGACCGGAGGGATCACGATGCGCACCGCCTGGGGAACGATCACCCGCCGCAGGGCCATCCAGCGCGACATTCCCAAGGCCAGCGCGGCTTCCATCTGGCCCTGGGGAATTGCCTGCAAGCCGGCGCGATAGATCTCGGCCTCATAGGCCGAGTAGTTGATGGCCAGCCCGCCGATTCCCGCCACCCAGGGAGGCAGCTTGAGCAGATAGAAGAGGACGAAGAGCTGGAGCATCAGCGGCGTGCCGCGAATCAGCTCCACATAGCCGCTCAGGACGGCGCGCACCGGTATCGGCCCGTAGATCCGGCCGATCGCGATCACCAGCCCCAGGAGCATTGCCAGCGGCATCGAGCCGAGCGACAGGGCGATGGTGACACAGGCCGCTTCGACCAGGAGCGACCAGTACCGGCCCACCAGGGCCCAGCCGCCTTCCGCCGGCCGGCCCGAGATCACTTCGAGTGGGCCGGTGAAGTTTTCCAGCTCACGTTGGGCCTCGCTCCAGATGCCGTATTTTTCGTACAGCCGGCGCAGGTCTCCGCGGGCGATCAGCCGCGCCAGTCCCTGGTCCAGGGCCTCACGCAGTGCCCGATCGTTGGCCCTGGTGTAGATCACGTAGTAGCCGTGCGACTGCGGCGGGCCGGCCAGCTCGAGCCCGGTGAACCGGTCAAGGTAGAACCGCGCCGCGGGAACGTCTTGCAGGGTCGCGTCATACTGGCCGTTTTGCACGGCGGTCATGGCGTCGGTGGAACCGCTGAACTGGATTGCCCGGACGTTCTTGCCGCCCTCCAGGGCGGTGAACGTGTCTGCCGCCGAACCGGCCAGTACACCGACCGTCCAGCGGCCGCCGCCCGGGCGAAGCCGCTTCAGGTCGTCCCAGGTGTGGATGGGACTGCCCCGGGGAACCATCAATTGCAGTTGATAGACGTAGTACGGCCGGGTGGCCAGGTAGTCGCGTGCCCGCGGCTCGGTCCACTCGTAGCCATTGACGACGATGTCGCTCTGGCCCAGGTCAAGCAGTTGCAGCAGCATTTCCCACTGTCCCTGGCAGAACTCGGGCGCTGCGCCCAGGTCGTTGGCCAGCATCGCCATGAGCTCGACCTCGAAGCCCGTGACTTCGCGCGGGGACTTCGGGTCGGGGTAGGCGTATGGGCCTCCGCCTTCCATGTCGCTGCCGTAGCGGAGCTTTCCCGAGCTGCGGACGTGGTCCAAGCCAGCGCCCTCGGCCAGGGCGAACGGCTCGGGCGCCAGGGCGACGAGGCCCGTCAGGATCAGGCCAAGGCGGAAGAGCCTCGAGCGGCCAAGGCGGCGAGAGGCGGCCTCGGTCCGGGTTCGGTCAGCGGGAAAAGAGGATGAGCCCGATGGGCCCACGGCAACGGGACGAGCCCCAACAGGCTCGCGAGACAGGACATGGTCTGGGTCGGAAGGGTCGGTTGGCGATGCATCGGATTCCGATGCGCCGGAGTTTTCTTCCATCAAGAAACCTCTTTCGCCCCGGGGGCCTCAAATGCCCAAAGGAATCGAAATTAATCATTGGGCGATCGCCGCCCAGATTCAAGAGGATTCTTTCGGGTACCGCGGATTCCGCGAATCCTCGGACCAGAACCGCAACCGGGAGCCCAGGTCGCGCAGCTTGCTGGTGTCTTTCGCGGCCTGGTTGCCGGCGGCGGGGTTGCCGTGCTGGGTGCGGTACTTCCTCACCCGGCGCACCCGGCGGCGGACGTCGCGGGGAACGCGGGCCTGGCGCAGCCGGGTCAGCCGGCCGACGTGGAATCGATGGCCCCGCCACTGGACGCGCGAGTTGACGATCGCGTCGAACCAGAGCGGCAGCAGGAGGACGTCCTTGATGGGAGAAAAGAGCAGTTTCCGCAGCTCAGGGAACCGACCGCTCAGCCATCGGGTCTGCAGCGCGTCACGTGCCATGCCCATGCCGACCAGGCCCACCAGCCCGCCCCAGGCAATCCCTGAATCGCCCGAGAACGCCCAGACCAGGCCCACCGTCGCCAGGTTGGCCATCGGTTCGGCCAGGAAAGTGTAAAGCGCCATCTGGCGGCGGATCTTGTACCACCGCGAATGCCGGTTCAGGAACCAGTTGAAACCGCGCCGGCGGTTGACGTTGTCGATCACATGGTGCGACAGGCGGATGGAATATCCCGCCTTGCGGACCAGGACGCCGATCACCTGGTCCTCGGCCAGCAAGTTGCGGACCCGGGCGAAGCCGCCGATCGCCTCGAGCGCCTTGACCGGCATCAGCATCGATTTGCCGACCACGCAGGTGACCCGCAGCACCGACGCCAGCGCCATGCCGCCTGCGATAAACCCATTGAGCTGGAGATTCTCCATGATGGCGCCGGAGTGGGTCTCGCCGACACCCGCGAACAGGTTCGTGACCAGCCCGACTCCCGGCTCGGCCAGATACTTGGCCGTCTCACGCAGGTACGACGGCCGGACCCGGACGTTGGAGTCGGAAATCAGGATCACGTCGTGCTTGCGGAACCGATCCATGGACGCCAGGTTCTCGACCTTGGGGTTCAAGCCGAAAGCCGGGGCCCCCACGACCAGCCGGGCATCGCGATCAGGATGCTCGCCCATCAGCTTCTGCACGACCGCGATCGCGGGGTCACCCGCATTGGCAACGCCGAAGAGCAACTGGTACACCGGATAGTCGAGGTGGAAGAAGCTGCGTAGATTCGCCTCGAGCTCCTCGTCCAGACCCTTGAGCGGCTTGACGATGGTCACGGGCGGCGTGTACTCGGGCAGCCCCCTGCCGCGGCCTCGCCGCGTGACCCATCCCAGGGCCAGCATGGAAAGAACCGTCGATGCCACGGCCACGATGGCCACCAGGCCGAGCACGAGATTCACATTGAGCGGACCGGGCATGTTTGATTCACCCTCGAAGAACAGTGGCGAGTGGCGAGTGGCTCCCGAACAGTGGCGAGTGGCGAGTTACGAGTGGCGAGAAAAGAGATGTCTTTAGCGGCCCCTGGTCCTTCCTCAACCTGACTCTCTTCACTCGCCACTACCGTTGGGGCTTCATCCGCAGCTCCATCGGCCCCTGGCAGCACGGGCAGACCTGCGGGAACCGGACGCTGATCGCGCAAATATTGCAATAGTACTCGGGCGTCTGCAGCTTGCCGTCGTGCTCGATCTTGAACGTGACGACCTGAAAATACGGCAGGCCGCCAAACCGCTTGCCCCGCAGCTCGGCGGGACGATTTCGCAACCGCTTGTCGAGGAATAAGGCACGGCTGGCCTCGTCGGAAAGTAACGGGGTGATCGTACCTTCTTCATCCAGTAATACGACGGCGTTTGCGGCGGGTTCAGCGTCCACCCGGATTCCCAGCTTCTTCGCGTCGAGCGCGGCGGCCAGAGTCACCACCTTACCCCTCAGCACCACGTCCTGGACCGGAACCTCAGCGCCCAGACTGGCAGCCAGCCCGCTAACCATCAATCCCGCGGCCAGACAGGCTCCACGGGCGTTCCTCGAAAATCGTCTCCAGGACATTGGAGGCCAACGAGTTGGGGTTCTGCAATCGGGTTCAGCCGCCGGCGAATTATATCGACCCGGTCCCTTCCCTCCAAGTCGGCTTCCGCCAGATGCAACACCCAGGAATTCAACCCCCGAAACCGCGAGACTCTGGAGTTGTCCCGTAGACGCGAAAACATTGTAAATCAAGGTAGATTGATTGCGACGCCGAGGGGCCATCATCGCATTTTCTGCATGCATTGATAAAATGCGCGGTCTGGGATAATCAGTGCGGCCGTGGCATGCTGCAAAGTTGGTCTTGACGGCCCTCTGATCCCGACCGCTTTCGTTGCGAATTTGAATCGTTCGGCGAGCGTCTTCAGGCCCCGCCGTTCGGCGTTTCGTCGGCGAGGGTCTCCCGACCGCCGTTTGGCCGGCCGAAGGTCTCCACGTGACGCGTCGCCTGCCGGGGAATGGGAGACCGTCGGCCGCATAGGACGGGCGGGTCAGGAGGCCTGCCCGAACCAGCCTTCGAGGTACCTGGTTCAAGCCGCGCATGGCTAGGGGGACCAACCGACGCCCGTGAGAACCTTAGAAGCTTCGACGTCAACTCGCCCTCCGTAATAACTAATAACTGGGTCTGACCCTAAGACTAAGAGCCCTTCAATTTCGCAACAATCAAGAAGCCGCGCCCGTCTGATCGGAGTCGGCCATTGTAAACGCCTCAATCACAAAGCATAATCTGGAGCATTTAGATCCCTTCGTTCCTTCGGATCTCAGATCGCTTGCTCGCTACGAAGCCCATGATAGCGCAGGCGAAAGGTCTGCAGGGTCTGACACGGACGACGTCTCATGCGGTGGCAATCGTTCTGGCGATCTTCCCGGGGGCGAGATCGCGGGACGAGGATAGACCGGTTGTCCCTCGCACGTCTTGTCCTGACTAACCAAGGAGACCGCTCATGCTGACGGATCATCTTCATTCCCAACGAATGGATCTGAAGTCGCGACCGAAGCGCCCCCGACTTCGGCCGTGCACCGAGGCTTTAGAGCGGCGGGAACTGCTTTCGGCTGACGCCTCGTTGCTTGGCCAGTTCACAATGGCTTCCACAACGCCGTCAGAGCCCGCGGCGATCACCATGCACGTGAGCAGGTCGGAGTTTATTTTTCACAACAACAGGGTCTTGCTCAGTCTTGCCATTGAAGCGCCTGCCGGCAGCAGCGGTCCGGTGACCATGACAATGACGCCGCAGAAGGGCTCTTCGGAAAAGATTCTCGCCGAGAATAACCAGCCTTCCGGGGGCGCCAGGGACGTCTTTGTGGTCAGCGTCACACCGGGCAATTACGTCGTCCAGGCGGAGATGCCGGACGCCACGGGGCCGTTGCAGCTCAACATGTCCTTAGTCGGAGACGTCAACGGCGACCACAAGGTGACCGCCCAGGACATCCGGCTCATCCGGCGCCTGAAGGGCGTGAAAGTGGGTCAGCCGGGGTACTCGCTCGCCGCCGACCCCACCGCCGCCGGCACGATCAACTCGGAAGACGTGTCCCTGGCCCGCCTCAACCTCGGGGCCGCGATGAAAGTCGAGCCGCTGATGTTGACGGCCGGGCTCGACCCGTCGTCCAACCCGGACGGGAACGGCGTGGTGACGAGTGCGAACGTGACGATCTCGGGCCAGACGCAACCGGGCGCCACGGTCAGGCTCGACCAGGGAGACACCGGCACGTTCACCCAGACCACGACGGCCGACGCCCAGGGGAATTACCACTTCGCCGTGTCCGTCGGGACCGGCGTGACGCCGTTCCAGGTCGAGGCCGACGCTGGCGGCCAGCAGGCGACGGCCGACACGAGCGTCACCCGGGGTGACGTGATCATCGCCTGGAACCAGACGATGCTCGACGCCATCCGAGCGACCAAGGATACGCTCGGCCTGTCCACGCGGACGATGGCGATGGTCCAGGCCGCGATGTACGACGCCGTCAACGGCATCGACCACTTCGGCAGCGTCTACCAGGTTGCCGTTCCGGCCGCGGAAGCGCAAGGGGCATCGCCCGAGGCGGCCGCATCGGAGGCGGCGTACGACGTGCTGTCGAGCCTGATCTTCCAGGAACAGCCGTTGTATGACGCTACGCTCGCCGAGTCGCTGGCCGACATCCCCGATGGCGCGAGCAAGACCGCCGGGCTCGCGGTGGGCGACACCGTCGGCGCCGGGATCTTGGCCTGGCGGGCAAACGACGGCTCGAGCCTCCAGGTGCCGTACGTGCCGGGGACCGCGCCGGGGCAGTGGCGCCCGACCCCTCCCGACTACACGGTCGCCTGGGGACCGTCGTGGGGCCAGGTCACGCCGTTCGCGATCCCAAGCGCCAAGCAGTTCCTGCCCCCTCCACCCCCGGCGCTGAACAGCCCCGCGTACGCGGCGGCCGTCAAACTGACGGAATCCCTGGGAGCGAAGAACAGCACCACGCGGACTCCCCGTGAGACGCAGATCGGCGATTTCTGGGCCTACGACGTCGCGGGCATGGGGCCCCCGCCGGTCCTCTACAATCAGATCGCCCAGGATGTCGCGCTCGAGCAGCACAACACGCTCGACCAGGACGCCCGGCTCTTCTCCCTGGTGGACGTGGCCATGGCCGACGCTGGAATCGTCACCTGGGACGCAAAGTACAAGTACAACTTGTGGCGGCCGATCACTGCGATCCGGGATGCCAATCAGGACGGCAATCCAGCCACCGTCGCCGATCCCACTTGGACGCCGCTGGGGTCTCCAGGCGATGGGGTCAGGGCGAATTTCACGCCGAATTTCCCGGCCTACCTCTCGGGACACGCCGCGTTCGGGGCCGCCCTGTTCACGACCCTGGCCGATTTCTACGGTACCGATCGGATGACGTTCACCATCGGCTCCGACGAGGAGCCGGGCACCTACGAAACGTTCAACAGCTTCAGCGCCGCGGCCGAACAGAACGGCATGAGCCGGATCTACCTGGGCATCCACTACATCTTCGACAAGACGGCCGGGATCACCGAGGGTGACGCGGTAGGCAACTACGATTACCAGCACGTCATGACGCTCAAGGATTGACGCCCCCCCTCTGGATCGCTTCGGGAAAGTGATTGCGGATCCGTCTCTCAGCGGGCTGTGGTTTGAGGATCGGACGTGCAAACGGGGACGCAGCTAGTTCTGCAGCCCATAATGCCGTTGGACTTGCCGGTGAAAGTCCGGTCGTGGGAATTGACTGTTTACCCACGTAGTCATATTCGACGCTGATTGAGGGCGACCTCGTCGGCGCAAGCTCGAATGTAAACGTCCTCGAAAGGAGGGCTAGCCAGCTCGCGGGCCGTAACAATTCCTGTGGACTTGGGAATGAGTGAACTCTGCAGCCTCGAAACTTCCTGACCGTCACTGATTTTGGGGGGCTGGACGTCGGTATCCCCCAAGCGATGCGGAGATCAATAGATTTTGCAGCCAACAGTCATGGTATCGGTGCTGGTTAAGTCGTTCGGCGGGGCACCGCCAGCCTTGGTTTTCCCCCGCCACCGCCGGGTGCCAGGGCGTGAAGTTGCACAACAAGGCCCAGGCACGACAGTGCAATCGGCAAGCCTCCAGCGAGCCGTGCAGGTGTTGGCCCTGATCGAAGTAGCGGTTCATGCCTCGCATCAGTCGGTCAAGCATGTTGCTCGTGCGGTGGCCGCCGGGGTGGCGGTAGGCAATCGACCAGCGGTCACGCTTGCCACACAGGTCCAAGACCTTCTCCAGGACGATCCCTGTGAGGTGTCCGGCCGCCCACTGGCGGAGCGAGCGCAGGCGTTGTGCAAAACTCCGGCGGTCGGGCGCGTGATAGGTATCCCAAACCCGCCGGGAGACTTCGGCAAACACCTCTTTAAGGTGTTTGGCCCGGTCGCGGATCTTGAGCCAGCCGTGCAAGAAGCACAGCAGGATGACGACCTTCGTAAACAGCATCTTCCAGGCCGCTTGCGTCCCCTTCCAGCCATCGGTGCTGACGGTCTTGGGAGCGTATTTGGGGGAGACATCGCAGGCCTCGTCTTTGAAGACTTGGTAGGCGACCTTCAACTTGTCGCTCCCTGCCGCCTCGGCCGGTTCCGCTCCCAGGCAGCACCCGTTGCCGACGGTCGTGGCGATGTAGACCTTCTGGCCGTCGAGCCCTTGATGATGCTCGTCGGCCAGTAAGTGCTCGGGCAACGTCGCCGTGCGGACGGTGGTTCCCACAACGCTGAACCGGCCCAGCCCGCACTCCATGCGATACCAGGACATCGGATCACCGCCGAAGACGCGGGCCAAGGCCCAGAACGGGACGCCAAACTTGCGCAGAAACAGTGGTCCTTCGACGTCCGCCGTGCGCGCTGTCATGTAGGGCATCAGAAAGGACGGGCGGATGCTGTAAGCCGAGTCGTCTTTCAGGAGGATGCGCCGGATTGGGATCTGCTGCTTAGCCGACATGCGGTCGTCCTTCAGTTCGTATCCGAGCGCGAAGTTCACCGGGAACAGCTCAGGGGTCTGACGGAAACAATCATCAAGGGTGCGCCGAAACGCCTTGGGATCATGGATGATCCGCAAATAGTCCTCTTCCTCGATCGGCAGACAGATGGTACGGTGCCCTCGCGACGACCGTGTCGCGATTCCTTCGGCCATGATCCACCTCCTTCCGTGGCACGGGGACGTAGATCATGGCCATTTTGTCTTGTCATGTCAGCATCAAGCTGCCCCCCCAAAATCAGTGACGGTCAGAAAGCAAAACGTAGCATTTCGTAGCATGTAACGCATGCAAAGCGGACCCAATTCCGGGTCGCCGAACTCGGAGTCGGGTATGGCGGATGGCAGGTGGCCAGTGCCACATTGATGATTGGCCTGTGCGAGGTGACCTTGGGTGGCTGGCATGAAGCTGTACGCAGCGAGCCGATGCCAGCGCTGACACTGGGTCAGGGCGTGGAACAGAATTCCCAGCGTGTCATCGGGAATTCGACGAACGACAAGATTGGAATCTTGCCCCACGAGGGGAATGGACACGGCAACCCGATCTGGCGGCATGAGCATGCTAAGAAAAGCGCCAAACAAAGCCAATTGCTCGTAGTGTTAGTCATTGACAGGTTGTGACTTAGGACGAACGAAGGCGGAATT
>JBAUOX010000605.1:0-9336 GCA_049579985.1 Isosphaeraceae bacterium
TGTGCCGGGCCTATTCACGGTTCGTGCCATTCCACGCCATGTCCCCCTCGGTCCCCTCGACGCTGTACCAGTGGAGCAAAGCGGCGATTATCGTCGTCCCATCTCAACCTTGCGCCTGCGGACAGTCGAGGTGACCTTTGCTATGCAGGCCTGGGGGTCCCGTTTCAGTTCGTGACCCCAGATCCGCAGCACGACCCACCCCATCCCGCGCAGCTTCCGAAAATTCGTTGCATCACGGAGGCGGTTCTTCTCGATCTTCGCCTGCCAGAACGGGGCGACCGTGTGCTTCCACGAACGGAAGTTGTAACCGTGCCAGAAGTCGCCGTCGACGAACACTGCGACCTTGGCCTTGGTGAAGACGACGTCCGGGCTTCCCGGCAGCGACTTCACGTGCTTCGTGAAGCGCAATCCGGCGCGATGGAGCCCCGAGCGGAGGAGGACTTCCAGAGCCGTGTCCTTGTTCGGGACGCTCGACATGCACTTTCGTCGATGCTCCGGCGACAGGTTGTCGGCCAACGAGGGACCTCCTCAACCCGCTGAGCCGCCGATGCGGTCAGGGCTTAGTCTCGCGGAACTCCCTGAATCGCATTCGTTGCACGCAAGCAGTCTTGCGCACTGTGGTACGCTGGTTCTAGACGCGTGTTTCATCCGCCACTTCCCCCAGGCACGGCCGATACCAACATGGTACGATTGTGGCGGATAATCTGGGGCGATCAATCGCGGCGATCAGGAATCCCGGCAACTCTTCGGTCAGAGCGGGTTGGGCTTAAGAAAGGCGAAGCGGGAGCCGAACAAACGAATTCTTGGATCCCTATCTAGGGATATCGATCATGGTCGGGGCCGTATCTCATGTACAAGAGCATTGAAAGGAAGGATAGGCCCCGGTTCAAAGCTCTCGATTTGTTCGCCGGCTGTGGTGGGCTCACCCTTGGCCTGAGGCAGAGCGATTTCGAGGTCCTAGGTGCCGTGGAATTTGAGAAGACGGCTATTGAAGGCTATCAGGCGAATCACCCCGAGACCCGCCTCTATCCTCTGGATATCCGAGACCTGCCGCCGGAGGAGGCCAAGCGGGGCCTCGGACTGCGGAAGGGCGGACTCGACCTCCTGGCCGGCTGCCCGCCATGCCAGGGCTTCTCATCGATGCGGACGCTGAACGGCGGCCGACGGATCCAGGACGAACGCAACGACCTCATCTTCGACTTCCTCAAGTTCGCCGTCGCCCTCGAGCCTAAGACGATCATCATGGAGAACGTTCCCGCGTTGGCGAGGGACGGAAGGCTCCAGTTTGTCATCGGCCGGCTCGAGGAGATGGGGTATCGGTGCAAAGTTGGGGTGCTGGATGCGGCCGACTTCGGCGTCCCACAGCGCCGTCGCCGGATGCTGCTCATCGCAAGCAGGCTCGGTCGGTTCGACTTCCCACCGCACGCCGGGACGAAGACGACGGTGCGCCACGCAATCGGGTCGCTGCCGCCGCCCGGCCAGAGCGGCGACCCGCTCCACGACCACCCGTGCTCCCGGGCGCCTCACGTCATGGAGATGATCAGGGCCATCCCCAAAGACGGCGGGAGCAGGTCGGATCTCGGCGAAGATCGCCAATTGGCATGCCACCGGAAGTGCGACGGATTTAAAGATATTTATGGACGCATGAAGTGGGACGACGTGGCGCCCACGATTACGAGCGGCTGCATCAACCCATCTAAGGGCCGCTTCCTCCACCCCGAGCAGGACCGGGCCATAACGCTTCGGGAGGCGTCCCTCCTCCAAGGATTCACCCCCGACTACGTGTTCCCCGTCGAGCGCGGGAGGTATCCCGTGGCGGGGCTCATCGGCAACGCGGTGCCGGCCGCGTTCGTGAAGCACCAGGTCTCTGTACTCACGGCGCAACTCGGACGGTATCACGACAAACGTGCCGCTCGCGTGCGAAGGTCAGTGGCGATGTGATCCCCTCCGGTTCCCGTGTCCTTAGGGTTCTCCGCCCGGTTCCCTCTTCTTGCTGAAAGTGTGGACGATGGAGCTCGTTCCCTTCCAGACCCGAGCGCGGACGATCGACCACCTCGGCCGGGGGCAGATCGCGGACTGTCCCACGGCCATCAGCGAGCTTTGGAAGAACGCTTACGACGCCTATGCGCGGCGAGTGGCGCTCCACATCTTCGACGGGAAGATGCCGGTCGCGGCCCTGGTCGACGACGGCCACGGCATGAGCAGGACCGAGTTCGCCGATCGCTGGCTCGTCGTGGGCACGGAGTCGAAGGTCTCCAACAACGTCGTGAGCGAGGGGGACCGGAACGGTCTGCCGCCGCGCGAACGCCAGGGGGAGAAGGGGATCGGTAGGCTCTCCGTCGCCTACCTCGGGCCGACCGTGCTGGTCCTATCCAAGCGACGGAACCAACCGTTCGTCGCTTCATTGGTCGATTGGCGGCTGTTCGAGAACCCCCACCTTGGTCTCGGCGATGTCCGCGTGCCTGTCGAGGAGTTCGGCGATCCCGACCAGTTTCGGCCGATACTCTCCGATATGTTCAACCTGTTGCTTGGGAACATCCGAGGCTCCGGCAAGGAGGCGGATCGTGACGAGCGGGTAAGGGATGCATGGAGCCGCTACTCCCAGGCAGAGGCCGAGCGGAGCGGCGGAGAGACCACGGCTCAAGCAGTAGAGTCACTTGTCGCGCAGTGCGAGGTTCTCGGAGAAGGTCTGTTCTCCCGATACATCCGCGAGTGGCCCGTGTGGGATTCGGGCAGTGAGCATGGAACCGCACTATTCGTCTTCAACATCCACCACGAGCTGGGAGTCTGGGTGGATCCCGGCGTGGTTAAGGGCGACACCGAATCCGAGACCATCAAAAAGAGCCTGCGCGACACGCTGACCGGTTTCACGGACCCCTACGCCGACTATCCCATCCTCTTCGACTATGGGGTCCTAGTTCACACAGGATCGTCTACCCGCGTCGTCGTCTCGACGGAGCAGCGGTTCGGTTTCGACGACCTGATGTCCCTAGAGCACGTGGTGATCGGAGACGTCGACGAGCTTGGCGTCTTTCGGGGGCGGGTCAAGGCCTGGGGGCACGACATGGGGGAAATTTCTCTGCCACCCCAAAGGCCCCCGTCTCTCCGGAGCAACTCCAAGGTCGGACCGTTTTCAATCTGCATCGCTACTTTCGAGCAGATGGCCGAGAGGAGCTCGCACCCACCGGAGGTCCATCAGAGGCTGAGCGAGCTGAGCGATGACTACAGTGGCCTGGCGATCTATCGCGATGGTCTACGCGTCATGCCTTACGGCCGCCCCGACGCTGATTATTTCGGGATCGAGGAGAGGCGATCGCTCCACGCCGGACGAGCGTTCTGGTCTCACAGACGTAGCTTCGGTCGGGTAGCGATCACACGGACGGACAACCCTAATCTCAAGGACAAGGCCGGCAGAGAAGGGCTGATCGACAACCGTGCGAAACGGGAGATGCGGATCCTCGTCGTGGATCTCCTCAAACAAACGGCCAGCCGCTACTTCAACCTAGAATCACCGACCTACCGTGAACTCCTACCCGGCATCATCGAAGCCAATCGGGCGGCGAAGGAAGCCGAGGACAAGCTGAGTCAGCGACGTTCTAACATCTTCCGCCAAACGATCCGCAAACAATCGGAACCACTCGCGAAGGCGCTTGAGGAGGCGAACGCGACCCGCCTGCAACTCCGAGAGATTGTTGAGTCCGAGAGCGGCGCCGACCTTGCCCGATTCGAGGAGCGGCTGAACGAGATCCGCGCCGGGAAGGCGCAGTTCCGGCCTCCCCCGCGGCCTGCGAAGCTAGGCAAATTCGAACTGCCCTACCGCGAATACCGAGACCGATATGCGGAGTATTGCACCATCGCCGACGAAGTCGCGAAAAATTGGGCCGAGGCCATTGAGAAGGTGCACCGGAAGCCCCCCGACGAGGAGGCGAAATCCGAGTTGGGGAGGCACCAGGCCTTTCTGCACCAAGTTCTCCGCAGGTTCGAAAATCGAATCAACGAACGCCTGACCGCGGAGCGGGCACGGACGGGACGCGCGTTGGAAGAGGACAGGAAGATGTTCTACGTGATCGCCGCACCACTTCTGAAGGAGCTCGAAGACGGGCGGATGACCTTGGCGCTGGTGCTACGCCAGATGGAGGAGATGCGCGACCGCCTGCAGATCGAGTTCGACCAGCGTTACGGCTCCTACACCGGGGCGCTCGAGCAACTCGCCGAGGGCATCGATCTCGAGGCGCTCGTCAATTGGAGCGGCGAGCAGAGGGAGCAACTCCAGTCCCAGGTTGAGCAATTGAACGCCCTAGCCCAACTGGGGATCACGGTCGAGATCGTGGGTCACGAGTTGGAGTCGATCGACGCCGACATTGCCGGGAACCTCGGGAAACTGCCACCGGATGTGAAGCACACGCAGGCCTTCCGAGACATCACGGCCGCCCACAACGCGCTCGTCGATCGGCTTCGGTTCCTTGCACCTATGAAACTCTCAGGGACGCGCCTTCGAGAAGACATCACGGGCGAGCGGATCTACCAATACGTGAAGGACTTCTTCGGCCGACGATTCGAAAGCTTCGGGGTTGATTTCGCGGCGAGCGATTCTTTCCGATCGACCAAATTCCGCGACTACGCCTATCGGGTCATGCCCGTATTCATCAACCTGGTGAATAACTCGATCTATTGGGTTCACTCGAGCGACGTGCGGAAAATCCGCTTCGACACGATCGGCGATGAGGTTGTGGTTGCCGATTCTGGCCCAGGCATCGACCCCGATGACCTCAGGTTTCTCTTCCGTTTGTTCTTTTCGAGAAGAGTTGAGGGCCGGGGCGTCGGGCTCTACCTATGCCGTGCGAACCTCGCGGCAGGTGGCCACACGATCGAATACGCGACCGAGCCGGCTCACCGAATCCTAGATGGTGCGAACTTTGTCATCCGCTTCCAGGGGCTCTCTCATGCCTGAGTTGTCGAGGAGCCAGGCGATCCATGAAGCATATCTGGCCCCAATCCGCACCGTAATCCTAGTCGACGACGGCTTCCCGCCCTACGACCGACTCGGTCCGACAATCGCGATGGTGACCGCCGAGGGGGAAACCGTTCCGGCCTCGGATACGGCCGCAAACACCTCGGCACGAGAGGAGCCGATCGAACGACCGGCGAACGAGGCTGACGGCACGGAGAAGGCCGCCGAACCCCGAGAGGCGTCACGTCCGCGCACAGCGGCGACACCGGCGGTGCCTCTACCAGGCAAGGAATACGATCGGGCGAGAGCGCTGTGGAAGGCTTGTCGCGATCGTGGATATCTCTGCGACGTCGACGACGGCGCCCAGTTGTCGCAATCAATCCCGCAGCACATCAGGCAAAGCGATCTCGTCGTCCTGGATTACCACCTCCAGGGGGAGGATCCTTCGCTCGCTCTGGGTCTGATCAGAGACCTCGCAGGTAGCGATCACGCACGGCTCGTGGTGGTCTACACGGCGGATAAGGACCTGGAGAAGGTGCACCGTCGGGTCATCGCACAACTCCGCGGGGCCAAGCCGCTCAGCTCCTTGCTACAGCAGAAGGCGGAGGTGGAACAGTGGGAGGACATGGAGTGGAGCCCTGAACTCTCTAAAGAGACGATCGACTCCTTCATCAGGGGCGAGCGGGGATGGCGAGGCGATACTGAGCTGCGACAGCAGCTTAAGGAGAAAGGGGTAAGCCGGTCTGATGCAGTCCGGTGGATCGAGGTGGCGCTCGAGAACTTCCTGACAGAAGAATACAAGGTCGCCGCCGTAGACGCCGAGGAGCCCCGGCGAGTCGAGGCCAGCGTCCCCGGGTCGAGGGCTTATTGGGTCCATACCGACAATCTCTTTGTCGCCTTTCTCAGCAAGACACGACAGAACCTCCTCGAAGGGTCGGAGGTCTTCCAGGCGCTCGAGAAGGCCCTCGAGGATTGGAACCCGCCTTACCTGCCTATGCTCCTCTCATACGCAAGGGGTGCCGTAGCCAGGGGTGGATTCAAGGCGGAGGCTCGAGCACTCTCGGATCCGCTGCTCCAAGCCGGGTGGCTCTATCACGCCGTCGCTGGTGAGGAGGAGGAACGGCCTGATCGATTGCGGGGACTGTTCGATAGATTGCTCGCCCGCCACTCGGAGGCGATCCTCAATGAAATCGCCCGTTTCGGGCAGGACTGCTTCCCCAGACTTCAGGACGCACAGGATGGGGTCGCCAAGTTGAAGTGGGCCAAGGAAGCGGTGCCAGGGTGCGTGAAGAATGATGACTGGCACATCATCCATCGATTGAACGAATTTCTCGCAACCCGGATCCCGGGCAATTTCGTCGAGACGGGCACGCTCTTCATGCGCGAAACCCAGGAGGGTGACCTCCGCTACGCCTGGATCTGCGTCACGCCTGCGTGCGACCTCGTCCCACGGCCGCCGCGGAAGGATACGTGGGAACATCAACTACACCCGATCAGGCCCATGCTGGCCCTTCGAGGCCAGGTCATCAACTGCGGCATCGAGGTCCTGAAGATCGCCGAACGGTTTCAGCACGTCTACCTGAGGACGAGCGAAGGTTGGAAAGCGGTGAAGCTCTCCAATGAGAACGATCCGAATGCGCGGCTCGAGATGTTCCTCCTGGAAGATATGGGAAGGATCGTCGATGGGATGTTCAAAGCGACCCGACTGTCGCGATCTGAGGATAACAAGGTTCACGCCACTGTCGTGACCTTCCGGGCGATGGCGCTCTTGAGGGGCCTATACGCAAGCCGGTTGCTTCAGCACGCCGGGAACCATCTCTCTCGGATCGGGCCCGATTTTGTGGATATGCCGGAGCCTTCAGAGGGGGCACCGAAGTGATCGTCAATGGCCGGTCTGTTGCTGTCCGACTCAGTGCTCTGCACGGCTGTGTTCAGGATTCGATGAAGGTGCATACGCCTGTTCTGGATCAGAGCCTCCGCAGTCGACCGTTGCGCGCGTCGGTCACATCGACCGACACCAACAGATACCTAGAACGGATACTCCGGATTTTCGATTTTTCAGTTGACTCTCATCACTCAGAATCATGAAATAAGGGAGGATGAACCGCCACGCTCGCGAGCGTGTGGCGGGAAGAGGTCAAGGTGGCCCCGGCGTGCAGGAGCGATCCTGTACGGTGTGGTTTACATTTCAACCGGCGATGTTACTCGTGACCGGAGACAACACACCGGAGTTGACGTTGGACCGGACGGCGCGGCTCCTGGGGGAGGCATTCGAGGAGCCGGAGTGACAGGACTCAGACGGCGAGGGGTGCAGCCTCGCATACTTCACCGAAATTTTCTCTCAAGTTAAAGAAGGAGCAACACGTGCTGGATTCCTTGTTTTTCGCAAATTCGCGTGCTGAGAAATATTACGATGATCCGCATTACAACATATGGAAATTCCCAGCCAAACCAGAAGCGGGCAAGCCCCAAGAGAAACCGATCGTCTTGAATTACTCCATCATGACGCGAGCTTACGGGGCATGCTTCAACGACGATAGTTTCATTGATATTTTCAATCACCACGGATTTGACGTCTACCTGATGGACTGGGGCAAGGATTTTCCTGCCGCCATTACCGGGTGGAGACTGGACGACTTGGCCGGCAAGCTTCACGACGCCGTGAAGCAACTGCTAGAGAAGTACGAGGTTTCGCAACTCAACATCTTCGGTATTTGCATCGGCGGCCTTATTGTTTCACATCTAATTAACATGCGTCCCGAACCAGATTATGCTGCGAGATTCCATAAGATCGCTTACTACGGATCGCCAATTCTCGGGGCTCGCGATCTCGGGATGGCACAGGTTTTTTCGAACTTTTACAAATATGCTTTACCTTATAGGGAGTCAGGATCTTACCTCAACATGCCTATGGGCATACTTGACGGACTGATAATGGCCGGAACCAGTAGCGCCATGCTGGTACAAAGCTGGCAGGAGTTTTGGCAGGAAGGACCTAAAACCTTTCTCAGGTTGATGGCGCTTAGCTGGGATGATAGGTGGATACCGTTTGCGGCCTTTATGGACCTATTGCAGGAGGCATTTGCGTCCCAAGGAGTGCAGGATTCTGCAGAGGAAGAGCAGTTCCACTTTACCAAGCCTATGGATCACACATATTTCTTTAACCTCGTTGGAGACCGTGATTCACTGGTTATGCCTTCGGCTTCTATAGTGGACTGGAACTCCAGTGCTCCCAATCAGTTCAAAAAACTCAACAGCTCTAAGCCAGGCTTTGAGCAAGTGATTTTCCCTGGCGGACACTTTATATTCGCGCAACCAGGATTCCGAACGATCAAAGACCGTTTAGCGAGATGGTTCAAATATTATCCTCATGATCTGGACAATTACCCTTACGGGCATAGTCGACATACGCGGTCAATTTAACCATTAGGCTTCCCCGCAGCAGATCGGCCAAGACCAACGCTAAGCCTGTCTGCTCGGCCCTTTGCTTGCTCCGAACCAGTCGAGTTTAGAGCCTTCCGGCCGTATCGACCGAGGCGAAGCTCTCGTCTGGAGATTCAGAACGTTCGCTGAGTTTCTGACCCGAGCGGCTCGGGGTGGTGCAAGATAAAGGGCCCTTACCGGACGGTGTCTCGGGACTGCTCCTTCTGAAGAAAGTTGTATCCGCAAGGCCGCCAAGGAGCGCATCGAAGCCGTGCAGAAAGTCTTTCGGACGTTCGCACAGGTCACTACCGCCCTGAAACAGAAGCTGCAGGTCCTGGTGCTCGACCACGCTGGTGTGAATGTCTGGGGTACGATCCCAGGCACGCACCTCGTGGAGGAGTGGCGGGACGGCCGCAAGCTTGTTCCCCAGGATTGGTTATGAGGTAGCGTGGACGTTCCAGCCGTCTGAAGGTGTCATTTTGTGCGCTTATGACGAGCTTTTAATATCTTCGCGGTCGCGACATGCTTGATCTTCGCTCCACTTTGTTTCTCCGGCTTCGGTCTCTTCGGGCCGTGCGGCTGCTTGGGGTACCGCTCCAACTCTACGTTGCGGGCCAGGCCCACCAGCACCTTACCCATCTCTGCCGGAGTCAGTTCGTGGAAGACCACCCACTCGTCTTCCGGAATGGCGATCATCATCCCGTCGTGAGTCCTCGTCACCTCATTGGCCAGATAGTACCCCGAGACCTTCTCTTCAACGACCTGCTCGCCGTGGACTGTGCGCAACGCCGCTTTGATCACACTCATCAGGTTGTACGACACCAACGCCACGCAGAAAGCGAACAACGCCGCCTTGGGGTAGCCCAGCGTGTTGATCTCGCCATCCAGCGTCGCCTCCAATTCCTGGAACGCGGTCTCAATGGTCCATCGCTTGCGGTACAAATCTGCGACCGTCTTCGCCC
>JBAUOX010000606.1:0-8680 GCA_049579985.1 Isosphaeraceae bacterium
CGACATGGCCGAGCCCGCCCACCGCGACTCCGCCTGCCCGCGCATTGCCTTCATGCCCCAGGGCCTGGGCAAGAACCTCTACCTCGAGCTCAGCGTCTTCGAGAACATCGACTTCTTCGCCAGGCTCTTCGGCGTGCCCGACGCTGAGCGTGCCGGCCGCATCCGCGCCCTGCTCGACGCCACGGGCCTGGGGCCGTTCCCCGACCGCCCCGCCGGCAAGCTCTCCGGCGGCATGAAGCAGAAGGTGGGCCTGTGCGGTGCCCTGATCCACGACCCCGACCTCCTCATCCTCGATGAGCCGACCACCGGCGTCGATCCTCTCTCCCGCCAGCAGTTCTGGTCCCTCATCGATCGCATCCGCGCCGAACGGCCCGGCATGAGCGTGCTGGTCTCCACCGCCTACATGGACGAGGCCCAGCGCTTCGACTGGACCATCGCCATGGACGCCGGCCGCGTGATCGCCACCGGCACTCCCGCCCAGCTCATGGAACGCACCGGCGCCGCCAACCTCGAGGACGCGTTCGTCGCGCTGCTGCCGGGCGACGAGGCGGGCGGTCGCCGCGCCCTGCAGGTTCCCCCCCGCGTGGACCCCGGGGGGGAGCCCGCCATCCAGGCCACCGACCTCACCAAGCGGTTCGGCTCCTTCACCGCCGTGAACCGTGTCAGCTTCGCCATCGGCCGCGGCGAGATCTTCGGTTTCCTCGGCTCCAACGGCTGCGGAAAGTCCACCACGATGAAGATGCTGACCGGCCTCCTCCCTGCCACCGAGGGCCAGGCCAAGCTCTTCGGTGATCCCGTGGACGCCAACGACCTGGCCACGCGCAAGCGTGTCGGCTACATGTCGCAGGCCTTCTCCCTCTACGGCGAGCTCACGGTCCGTCAGAACCTCGACCTCCACGCTCGCATCTTCGTCCTCCCCCGCGATCGCGCCCGCGCCCGGATCGACGAACTGGTCGATCGGTTCGGCCTCCGCGCCCATGTCGAAGCCGCCTCGGAGGAGCTTCCCCTGGGGCTCAAGCAACGGCTGTCCCTGGCCGTCGCCGTTCTGCACGAACCCGACATGCTCCTGCTCGATGAGCCTACCTCCGGCGTCGACCCCGTCGCCCGCGACGAGTTCTGGGAGCTCCTCATCGACCTCTCCCGCCGCCAGGGCGTCACGATCTTCGTCTCCACCCACTTCATGAACGAGGCCCTGCGCTGCGACCGTATCTCCTTGATGCACGCCGGCACTGTCCTCGCCTGCGATACCCCGGCCCAGCTCATGGCCGGCCGCGGTACCGACGACCTGGAGGCCGCCTTCATCGGTTACATCGCCGACGCCGCCGGCCAGGCACCGGAATCGAAGGGCCAGGACGGAGACGACGCCGCGGCCCTCGCGACGCCCACCGCCCCGGCAGCCCCCGCGCACGACCACGATGCCCGGCCCGGGTTCCGCCTGGGACGGATGCTCGCCTACAGCCGACGCGAGGCCCAGGAGATCGAACGCGACCCTGTCCGCCTCCTGTTTGCCTTCGTAGGCTCCGCCCTCATGATGCTCGCCTTCGGCTTCGGCATCACCACCGACGTCGAGAACATCCGCTTCGCCGTCCTCGACCTCGACCGCTCGCCCGAGAGCCGCGCCTACCTCTCGGCTTTCGAGGGCTCCCGGTACTTCGTGCCCCACCCGCCGGGCCAGACCCCCGATGAGATGGAGCTCCGGCTCAAATCACATGAGATCGAAGTCGCCCTGGAGGTCGCGTCCGACTTCGGCCGAAACCTCCAACAGGGCAATCCGGGCGAGGTCACCGCCTGGGTCGACGGTGCGCCCACCAACCGCGCAGAGAGCCTAAGCCAGTACGTCGTGGGCGTGCACGACAATTTCCTGCGCGAGCATGGGCGGAGCAGTCCCAGGGTGCTGCCCGGCAAGGCCGCGTTCGATGTGGAGACACGCTTCGTCTACAACCCCACATTCGAGAGTCTCTATGCGATCGTCCCCAGCGTGCCGGCCATCTTGCTGATCCTGATCCCCGCGATCCTGATGGCCGTCAGCATCGTCCGAGAGAAGGAACTGGGCTCGATCATCAACTTCTATGTCACACCCACCCGGCGCATCGAGTTCCTGGTCGGCAAGCAGCTCCCTTACATCGTCATCGGCATGATCAACTACGTCCTCCTGCTGCTGATGGCGGTCGCCGTCTTCGGCGTGCCGCTGAAGGGCAGCGGCTGGATGCTGACGGTCTGCGCCCTGCTCTACGTCACGGCGACCACGTCTCTGGGCATGCTCGTTGCCACCTTCACCTCCAGCCAGGTGGCGGCCGTGTTCATCACGGCGATTCTCACCATCCTGCCGACCACCCAGTTCTCGGGGATGCTCCAGCCGGTCTCCACCCTGGACGGCGGCGCCCGGGTCCTCGGCACGATCTGGCCCACCACCTACTACATGCACGCCAGCGTCGGAGCCTTCACGAAGGGCCTGGGGGCCGAGGGCCTCTGGATCGACGCCCTCGCCCTGGCCGCCTTCATCCCCGTCCTGATCGGCTTCAGCGTCGCGGGCCTGCCCCGCCAGGAGACCTAGCCATGGGTCGCGCCGCCAATATACTCTGGCTCGGTCTCAAGGAGTTGCGCAGCCTGGCGAGCGACCCCGTGCTCGTCGCCTTCATCCTGTACGCGTTCACTCTGGCGATCATCTCGCAGGCCCGCGGCGTCAAGTCCGAGGTCAACAACGCCAGCCTCGCCTTCATCGACGAGGACCAGTCCCAGCTCTCCAAGGAGCTGATCGCTGCGTTCTACCCACCCCGCTTCCAGCATCCCCAGATCATCGCGTCAGGCGAGGCCACCGCCGCAATGGACCGCGGTCGTTACATGTTCATCGTCGCCATCCCGCCCCGGTTTGAACTCGACCTTCGTCGCGGCCGGCCCGCCGAGATCCAGGTCGATGTGGACGCCACCGCCATGATGCAGGCCAGCATCGGTGCCGGCTACATCAAGAACATCCTGATCGACCGCGTCAACTCGTTCATCCACCGCACGGACGCAAAGCCGGAACTCCCCCTCCGCGTCGTCATCCGCAAAGCCTTCAACCCCAACGGCGACGCCTCCTGGTTCGGCGCCATCGTCGCCCTCGTCAACCAGATCACCACGCTCACAGTGGTCCTGACCGGGGCCGCCCTGATCCGGGAGCGGGAGCATGGCACCATTGAGCACCTTCTCACCTTGCCACTGACCCCGTTCGAGATCGCCATGTCCAAGGTCTGGGCCAACGGCCTGGTCATCCTCACGGCCGTCGCCGCCTCGATGTACGTGGTCGTCCGCACCCTGCTGGATGTGCCCATCGCCGGCTCGCTCCCGCTGTTCTTCCTCGGCGTCGTGCTCTACCTGTTCTTCGCCACGGCGCTGGGGCTCTACCTCGGCACAATCTCCCGCTCGATGGCCCAGTTCGCGCTTCTGATCATCCTGGTCATCATCGTCCTGCAACTCCTGTCGGGCGGCAGCACGCCCGTGGAGAGCCAGCCGCTGTGGATGCAGCGGCTCACGCTGTTGCTCCCCTCGCGCCACTTCGTCGCCTTCTCCCAGGCCATCATCTTCCGGGGCGCAGGGCTCGAGACCGTCTGGCCACAGTTCCTCGCGGTCGCCGCCATCGGCCTCGCCTTCTTCGCCTTCAGCATTGGCCAGTTCCGCAAGTCCATCGCTGTGACCAAGTAGGCCTTAACTCAACATTGACACTGGTGGCGATGTTAGGTTTCGGCCATCTCCTGGGGCAGATCCTCCCAATCGATCCCCGTCTTGAGCACAAACAGGATCCCGGTCAATGCCTTGCGGTCCTCGAGTGGGAGACGGCCGGGGCGGTCCAGACGCTTGGGCTTGGGTCGCGATGGCAACAACGAGAGGAATCCTGTGACAACATCTCATCGGACCATTGCACCCGAAGAGACTCACCGGGATAAATGGGGGTAGACGGCGCGGGAGCGGCCACACATTTGCCTTGACGAGTTTCCGAGACGCGAAGGGTTCACGTGCAAGCGTGACTGGAAGAAGGGGCTGCGGATCATGAGCGAGCGGATCGGCATCGTGACCGGCGGGGGCGACTGCCCGGGGCTGAACGCGGTGATCCGGGCGGTGGCCAAGGCGGCCGCGAAGCGCGGCTGGGAGACGATCGGCTTCCTCGGCGGCTACGAGGGGATCCTGGAGCCGCAGCGGTTCGTACACCTCGACTACCAGCAACTGGGGCCGCTCCTGACGCGCGGGGGGACCGTCCTGGGAACGGCCAACCGGGGCCGCTTCTCGGCGAAGGTCGGCCACGGCGAGACGCGAGGATTACCCCAGGAGTTGATCGACGGCGTGCACGCGGGCCTGCGAGAGCTGGGGGTCCGCGGCCTGGTCACCATCGGCGGCGACGGCTCGCTGAGCATCGGCCAGCAGCTGTTCGAAGGCGGCGTGCCGTTGGTCGGCGTGCCCAAGACCATCGACAACGACCTGGAGGGGACCTTGATGACCTTCGGATTCGACTCTGCGGTGGCCTGCGCTACCGACGCGCTCGACCGGCTGCACACGACGGCCGAGAGCCACGACCGCGTGATGGTGCTGGAGGTCATGGGCCGCTACGCCGGCTGGATCGCGCTGTACGCCGGGGTCGCCGACGGCGCCGACGTGATCCTGATCCCGGAGATCCCGTTCAGCTACGAGAGCATCTGTGCCAAGGTCCGCGAGCGCGAGGCCGCGGGCAAGCACTTCAGCCTGATCATCGCGGCGGAGGGCGCCCGGGAGGAAGGGGGCGAGTTCGTCACCTCGGCGGCTCAGGTCGCCAATCGCGAGGCCCGGCTGGGCGGCATCGCCGGGGTGGTGGCCGCGGAGGTCGAGGAGCGGACGGGCAAGGAGGCCCGCGTCTGTGTGCTGGGCCACTTGCAGCGGGGAGGCGGCCCCACGAACTTCGACCGCGCGCTGTGCACGGTCTTCGGCGTAGAGGCCGTGGAGTTGATCGCGGCCGGCCAGTACGGGTATATGGTAGCCTATCAGGGCAACCGGGTGGGTGCCGTGAGGATCACGGAAGCGGTCGGGCGATTGAAGACGGTCCCGCCCACGGGAGGCTTCGTGCGCACGGCACGGGCGTTGGGGGTCTGCCTCGGAGATTAGAAGGTAACACTCCCTCGCGACCACGGGGCCCCGGATCGTTGCCGCCGTGGGTCCGGCCCCCTCCCGCGAGATCCGTCGCCCAATAACCGCAGCCGGACTACCGTATGGAGGTTCCGCGATCGGGGTCGACCGCTGAGGACCGGAGGGGGTATGAAGACAACCGTCGCCGTGTACGACACCAAGCCCTACGACCGTGAATCGTTCGCGCGAGTCGCGGGCGCGGACGCGATCGATTGGCGATTCCTCGAATTCCGCCTCGGCCCGGGCACCGCCCACGCGGCGCTCGGCGCACAGGCCGTCTGCGTGTTCGTGAACGACGAAGCCGGCCGCGAGGTGTTGGAGGAGCTCGCGGGGCTGGGGGTTCGCTTGCTGGCGCTGCGGTGTACCGGCTTCAACAAGGTGGACCTGCCCGCGGCGAGGGTACTGGGGCTGCCGGTGACGCGCGTGCCGAACTACTCACCGTACTCGGTGGCCGAGCACGCGGTCGCGCTGATCCTCGCCTTGAACCGCAAACTCCACCGCGCCTTCGGTCGGGTGCGGGAGCACGACTTCTCGCTCGCGGGGCTCGAGGGCTTCGACCTCCACGGCAAGACCGCCGGCGTCATCGGCACGGGCAGGATCGGGCGCCTCGTGGCCGAACTCCTGAAGGGCTTCGGGATGCGGGTGTTGGGCTACGATGCGTGTCCGGCCCCGGAGTGGGCAGCCCGGCACGGGATCGTCTACACGGACCCACGGACGCTCGTGCGCGAGAGCGACGTGGTGACGCTGCACCTGCCGCTCACGCCCGAGACGAGGCACCTGGTGCGCCGGGACACCCTCGACCTGATGAAGCCGGGGGCGATGCTCGTCAACGTCAGCCGCGGGCAGCTCATCGACACCTTGGCCCTGATCCGGGCCCTGAAGAGTCGCCGCCTGGGCGGGGTGGCGCTGGACGTCTATGAGGAAGAGGAGGGTATCTTCTTCGAGGACCTCTCCGGCCAGGTCCTTGAGGACGACGTCCTGACGCGACTGTTGACGTTCCCCAACGTGCTCATCACGGCACACCAGGCGTTCTTGACCCGCGAGGCCCTGCACGATATCGCCAGCACCACCGTGGAGAACGTCAAACGGCTCACCGCCGGCGAACCGTTCCTGGAGGGGACGTCGTTGTGACCTACCATCGGCTCCTGGAGCAGGAGGGCTGATTGTCCAGTTCGCCGGTAGCTGGCACGGTTGCCTCAGGGCTAATCGGTACCATCCAGGGCCTCAGGCTCGCCACCTCCCGACAGCATCTCGGTCGTCGTGCCCTTGATACCGTCAACTGCCCTCCGGTCGCCCAGAACCCGCCCGGCGAGTGCACCCGCCCCGGTGCCGGACCGGGTCAGGCAGGCCAGCAGGTTCAGCATCGAGACGTCGAGGGACCTTACCCGCGTGGCCTCGACGATGCGAACGGACCCGCTCGTGGGCGTGGGCGAGTCGGGCAGGAAGACAGTGCAGAACCCCGGGGGCTCCCGCTCGACCAGCAGGGCGAACGCCCAGCCGTCATCGGTCTCCACCAGCGAAGGTTCCGGCCGCATTTCCGTACTCAGGCCCGGGAAGCTGCCCACCGCCCCCCGCACCAGGAGATACCCCGGCACCCGGTAGAGGACCGAGCGCTCCAGGCGGTCGCTGAGCAGACGACCAGGCCGCGTGCCGACGAAGAGGCCCGCGATCAGGAAGAGCACGATGATCGCCATGATCGAGACCAGGTCCTCGGCCAGGATGCCGAAGAAACGGTCCTCGGGGAGCAGCCGGGCGACCGGCTGGGAGAGTCGGCGGAGCATCTGGTAGCCCTCTCGTGCCAGCACGGCGACGAGCACGAGAGGGACCAGAAAAAGGATGCCTTGCACGAGCGTGACCAGGAGAAGCCGGCCGACGTGTCGCATGAATGATTGGCCCTTCACACCTGGCCGCCGCTGACACCGCCCTGAGTGAGCCCGTAGGTCCAGGCCGGCGCGCCACCGCAGGGTGATCGGAGAACCTGTGGACGGTCAACGCCCCGGGCCAAAGCCGCCGGCGCCCAGGCCGGGCCGCACCCCTATCCCGGACGCTGGCCCACCGAGGCCGCCCGGGTTGTAGCCGGGCCGGCCGAAGTCGTACCCGGAGCCGGGCTGGCCGGAGCCGTACCCACCGGGATAGCCGGCCGTTCCGCCGGCATACCCGCCACCGTAGTAACCGCCGTCAGTCGTGACGTAGCCGCCCTGGGCAGAAGAGTAGTAGCCCGTGGGGCTCCCGTAGGTGCACCCCGATTGGTAGTAGCACTGGGTAGGCTGGCAAGCCCGGCGGCGCCAGTGGCACGCCTCCGACGATGTCGTCCATAAAACAACAAGCATCGAGGCGATCAACAAACTTCCCTTCAAGCTGCGCGTCATGATGTGTTCTCCTACGGGACCGCGTGCGCTCGCGCAGAAACCACACACTCCCTGTGCAACACGAGATCGCGCAGCTCCCGTGCTCGTCAACCTAATCTGCCCCATCCTCAAAATCCAGCCAGTCGCAGCAAACGTCAAGATTTGTCGTATCAAGCATGCTTCAGGTTATCATCATCTCTGGGACTCGGGGCGATCATCAGAAGCCCCGGGGGACGTGAATTGCCCACCGGGCCTGGCGGCTGACGTTTGGCTCCGCCTGAGCTTACCACGCTTTCATGAACCAGAAGATCATACCAATCTCGCCGACTCGATCTTTGGTCACGGGCGTTGGTAGACCGGCCAGGAAATACCAGTCGTTTCCCAGGTGGGTTCGCATGCCGGGGGTCAGCGTCATGCTGGTCTGATTACTGTTGGCGAGGGAGGTGTTGACCACCGCTGAGAGGTAGAGGGTGAAGTCGCCGAACAGCGGCACGTCATGATCCGTGAATGTGTCGCCGATGGCGAGCTGGCTGATCAGGTTATCCCCACTGCCGTTCATCGGGATCCCGAGACCGAGCCCGCCCCGGATCACCCAACCGCCCGCGGGGTTGTTCCAGAAGCCGAAGGCCGGCACCAGGGTGGTTGTTTTCCCAGCGAGGGGCTGGGTGCCGGTCGGGGTCACCACGGCCATTTCGGCTGTGAGCGAGAAGTCCTTCGTCTCGTGCAGCAAGAAGCGGGGCGTGAACGACATATCGCCAAACCCGCTGTGGCTCGTCGTCGCCGTCGCCCTCGGATTGTTCGGGTCCAGGATGGGCAAGCCGGTGGAGGCGTTGTTCCGGATCACGAAGGGGATGTTGATGATCAGCTCCAGGCGGCGGCTCAGCGGCGTCAAGAGCGTGTAGGAACCGAGGTAGGCGTTGCCCCTCGGGGCGTTGTTGAACGCCTGAGCAAACGTGAAGAACCACAACCGGTACAGGTTGCCGTCCATGGCATTGATCCAGCCTTGCCGGGGTGCGCCGCCCGAGCCGTTGGGTGACGGCACCCAGGCTTCGTTCCAACCCTCGCTGAAGAACGTCGAGAGCGGCAGCGGCCTCCAGGTGTTCGGATCGGGCTGGCCGAAGATCGACCCGGTGATCGTGTCGAACAACCCCATCTCGACGATGGGGGCCGTGGGCGCTGTGCCTTCAGCGGCATAGTAGGAA
>JBAUOX010000607.1:0-10908 GCA_049579985.1 Isosphaeraceae bacterium
AGCCCTTGATACACTTGGGCTGGCTCTTTGGTAATGGGGATGTAAGCGGTTGGCAGGGGAAAAGGAATCGGCCCTGCTGGAAAACATCAACCGAGTCGTCACGTCGTGAGACGGTGCGAACCATGCGGCCGGAATTGCTCCAAGCGCACCCACAAGGTCGTTGGAGGTCACCCGGTGCGGCTCAACGGAGTCCAGAGAAAACAACTCGTGGGGAGCAATCTCCACACGGGATCGGAACGGGTCCTTGGGCGCTAACGTAGTCGGGGAAAGGCATGCGTTGCCCAGAAGCTGCACCACTTTCAGTGGTGGCAGAGCGTTCACCACGAGACGATTGCCGGCACCGCCCGGCGGCTTCGCCAGGGCGAGGTCACCTGCGAGGGCGTCCTCCAATCGTGCCTTGATCGAATTGAGCAGAGAGAGCACGAGGTCCGGGCCTGGGTGATTGTGGACCGAGACGGCGCCCTGGTCCAGGCGCGTGAGCTCGACGCCGAGCTGCAAGCCGGACGCGACCGCGGGCCGCTGCACGGGATTCCGATCGGGGTGAAGGGCATGTTCCCCACCGTGAGCTTTCCCCTCGGTTTTTCCGCGGAACGCCTTCTCCTGGCTGTCCAGTTGATTGGAAGGCCCGGCTCCGATCTCGAGTTGTTTCGAGTGGCCGGGCAATGCGAGCAATGGACCCGTTCCGTCCATCGAGTGTGAGAATCGCCCGTCATGGCCGAACCGACCGTGGATCCAGATCAGGGCATCTTGCTTCCAACCGCCATCCCGGCGGAGCTCGATCCGTTACTCGAGCAACTTGACAGAAGTCCAATTTCCGCCAAGGGCTCCGTCGACGACTCCGACGCCGTCGAGCGCGCCCGCGACAGCCTGGAGACAACCCTCGCCAGCCTGAAGCTCACGCCCGAGGAAGAAAAAGCTCTTGCCAACGAGATCGGCCAGCTCCGCGAGCTGACGAAGAAGCTCGACGAGACGACCATCGAGATCGCCGCTTTCGGCATGGTCAGCCGCGGCAAGTCTTCGGTCCTCAATGCCCTGCTGGGCCGCAACATCTTCGAGGTTGGCGCCACGCATGGCACCACGATCACCCGTTCGGCCCAGCGCTGGGAGCAGGGGGCCAGGGGGTCCTCGGGGCTTGATCAGGCGCGTCTGGTCCTGGTCGACACGCCGGGTATCGACGAGGTTGGCGGCGAGGTCCGCGAAACCCTGGCTCGCGAGGTGGCCAGGACGGCCGATCTGATCCTCTTCATCGTCTCCGGCGACATGCAGCGCAGGGAGGTCCAGGCGCTCTCGGAGCTGCGGTCGCACCAGAAACCGATCATCCTTGTCTTCAACCAGATCGACCGCTATCCCGAGACCGACCGCCAGCAGATCCACGCCAAGCTCGAGGACGAGCGGGTGAAAGGCCTGATCCACCCCGAGGACATCGTCCTGACCGCGGCCCGACCGGACCCGATCCGGATCAAGATCCAGCAGCCCGACGGCACCTCGAAGATCGTCTGGGAACGGCCCGCGCCGGTCATCGAGCCGCTCAAGGCCCGCATCCTGGACGTGCTCGAACGAGAGGGCAAGGCGCTCGTGGCCCTGAACACCCTGCTTCTGGCCGGCGATCTGCACGAGGAGATCGTCCGCCGCAAGGTCCGGATCCGCGACGACGCGGCCAACCGCCTGATCTGGAACTTCTCGCTGGCCAAGGGAGCAGCCGTGGGACTCAACCCGATCCCCGTCGCCGACCTTGCGGGCGGGCTGGCGGTCGATGTCGGTATGATCATCGCTCTCAGCAAGGTCTATGGCATTCCGCTGACCCGGTCCTCAGCCATCAAGCTCGTCCGCGACATGACGATCGCGCTGGGGGCCATGGGGCTACTGCAGGTGGCGACTCGGCTGGTGACCAGCGGGGTCAAGTCGGCGATGGCCGGCCTGACGATCATGACCGGCGGCCTTGCCGGCCCGCTCACAGCGCTCGGCTATGGGGCAATCGGCCTGACCCAGGCCGGCGCCGCGGCGTCCACCTCCTACGTGATCGGCCACGGAGCCAAGACCTACCTTCGCCAGGGCTGCCAGTGGGGCCCGAAAGGCATCAAGACCGTCGTCCAGCAACTGCTCGTCCAGGCCAAGACCGATTCGGTCATCGAACGCCTGCGCGACGACCTGAAGAAGAGGCTCAAGAAATGAGCGCTCGATTCGTTCTGAGACCACTCCCATGACGACCCGAACCCGCCTTGTCGTGATCATCGGGGCGATCTTGCTTCTGGCGGGCGCCGCGCTGGCCTACGAAATCATCTCGACCCGGCCCGTGCGAGAGGCGGTACGCATCTATTCGGAGCTGCTCGCAGCAGGCAACCGTACCGATCTCACCGCTGGGGAGCGTCTGACCGCGGCGCGCCGATTGTGCTCTTCGCGCTACCTGTCCAGCCGCTCCCTGTCGCTCGGTCCCGAGGGGGGCATCGGGGGCTTGCCTCGAACCATCAACAAGAACTTCCAGGCCTGGCGAGAAGGGCCGAATGTGTGGATCTGCCCGACCAACCGCATCGGCCCGGTTTACCAGTTCATCTCCGAAAACGGCCATTGGCGGTTCGACGGTCTGATTGCCATCCTGCGTGCCCGAGGCGAGATCATCCGGACCACCGAAATGCCTGATCCCGAAGGCCCGTGACCGATTCGTGCGGGTCTTTCGAAGGCTACAGCTCCCCGGCCATCGAGTAAATGCCGTGTCCCTCTTTCTTGAGCTTCCCCTCGGCGACGAGCTCATCCCATACCCCTGCCGGATGGCCCGGCGGCGGTGTGATGCCGCCAATCCGCGACGTCTTGCTGCCGTGGCTCAGGCCCGATTCGTCGTCGAGACGCATCAGCTTGAGGCGCTTCTTGAATGCCTTGTACGCGTGCTTTCGTTCTTCCTCGGTGGCCATCAGCAGATCTCCCGTAAACCTCTTCAACATGCGACCTCACCGGTCAGGATATCGCGGAGTGTCCACGCACGAAAACCGTACTGTCCGGTCTGGCGGCGATTTCCCGTCGACTTCCGCTCCCGACTCGACGACGGACGATAGAACCGGCCGATCGATCGTCGCTGGTCGACCCGCTGGAATTCTGCGCCGGCATGCTGGAAAATCTTCAAGGGTTGTCGGGACTCCGGATTCTTGGAACAGGGCGAAGGTGGCAATCGTCGAAACAAAATCGGGTTCTTGCCCCTGCATCCCACATGAGCAGATACAGCCTTTGGAATAAGCCACGGTCCTTGGAGCAACGCGCTTTCCACGAGAGGGCATTCAGTTTCAAGGACATGGCCCGGTGGGACGCCAAGTGGCACACCCTTTCACTGCGGGCACGCCTGGCCTACTTGAAAGACGTCAAGGGACCGCAACGGGCACAGGGACCAAACCGGAAGCGGCCCAGCGTCAAGGCCGACCGCTTTGCCGCCAGCGTGCTCGAGGAACTGCTGGCGGCGGGCTTCGTCGAGCTTGGCGATTCCGGCTCGGCCGGACCCCGCGACCGGGTCTTCGCAGTGGTCGCCGCCAGCGACTTCGCGACTCGCGTCCGCGCGCGCTACCGTCATCACCTGTTGCGGGACGACCTTCCCAGCGTGCTCGCGGATTATGTTCGTTACTGCTTTTATCCGCCTGCGGCGGCGGACGCATTGAACAGTGTGCTCCGGCATGCCGGCCTCCAGGAGAGCCTGAACCTCGATGAGACACTGCGTCTCTACGTCGTCAGCCACCGCTGGCCCGGCTGGGTCGCCCGGTCGCTGAAGGACCCGGCCGCCGAGCGAATCGTCGAATTGCTCCGGGATGCGAACGGCCCCGTGGGGCGCGCCGAGCTCGGGAAGAAGCTGCCTGACATCGCCGCCGACAAGCTGCAAGCCGCACTCGGTTCCCTGATTGCTCATCTCGCGGTCTTCGAGGACCTCGATCCGGA
Source organism: Isosphaeraceae bacterium (assembly GCA_049579985.1). Taxonomy (GTDB): domain Bacteria; phylum Planctomycetota; class Planctomycetia; order Isosphaerales; family Isosphaeraceae; genus Aquisphaera. The sequence continues at coordinate 3,913 of JBAUOX010000607.1, forward strand.
GACTTTCGAGCTTGTGGTTGGGCTCTTGCCTTCGGTCCGCGCAAGCATGGCCGCGACCCTCCTGCCCCGTGAGCGTCCGCCGCTCGTCGTCAGCGAAAACCTCCAGACCATTGGTCCGGAGGGAAGCATCATCGTCGACGATCTGCGCGTGTTTCTGCTCGAGGTCGTCGCCGAGCCGCCCCGTCTGCGGCAAGACGACGAGATCTTCCAGAACGACCTTGATCGTTTTTTCGAGGCCCTGGGAGAACTCCCTGCGTCGTTGATGCAGGCTCTGGGACTGACCCAGGAAAAGCGATTGAAGCAGGCGCAGGAGTGGGCGACAGGTCTCAAGCTGGTCGGCAAACGAATCCAGCAGAAGCAAAGACGGCTCGAGATCCTGCCCAGGGGCAGTCAGTGGCTCTCGAGCAGTCTCGAGAAGCAATATGGCCTGGTCTATGACTTCTTGCGACCACTGCCCTCGGACGAGCGCATCTATGACACAGGCATCTCGTTCCTCTCGAGCGTTGACTCACTGTACGACTACCACGAAAACGACTACCGATTCCTGGGAGCCAACGTGACCGCGATCAAGACGGGAGCGGACCGGCCGCCTCGCTACTGGGAGGCAAAGTCCAAGGATCACGAGGCACTGCGGGATTCGATCCATCGGTCGTTCGCGGCCCTGCCGCCGGGCGTCTTCCACAGCATGGAGAACGTCCTGGACCACCTGGTCTTCGAGCAGTACAACCCGCTCTTGCTGGGCCTGGCTCAAGAGGCCGTCGCGGTCTTCGACCACGGCAGATCGGTGCCCCACCTGGTGGAGCTTCGAGAACAGGCAGCCCGGACGGTACTCACGGATTTTATTCGCAAGCGACTGATTCCGCTGGGCTGCGTCCAGGCCGCCATCGACGCCGATGGCAGCCTTTCCATCGCGCGCCATCGAAGGCTCGATGTGTATTTCGGCCACGAAGTCACCGCGACCGAGATGGCAGGCCAAGCCGCGACGCAGACGCGCGTGGTGGTGCAGCCCGATTTCAGCATCATCATCATCGGCCTGAATCCGGCCCCGGCCGCCGAGCTCATCTCGTTTTGCGAGCGAGAAAGGCGCGGCGGTCACGGGGCCTTGACGTTGCGGTTGACCCGAGAATCCGTGGTCAAGGCCGTCGCTTACGGCATGAAGCCGGCAGAGATCGTGGATCGGCTCCGGCGCCTGGCCACCAACGAGGTTCCATCGAACGTCCTCCGCCAGGTGAGCGACTGGTGCGGCTGGGTGCGGCAGGCGCACGCCTCGCCTGTCATGATCGTGCGGTGTCAAGATTCCGAAACGGCCGACCGGATCGTCGCTGTGATGAAGCGGCAAGCCGAACGGGTGACCGAGACGATCGTCGCCATCGATCAGCTCAGGCTGACAACCGCCGATCGCAACAAGCTGCGGGACCAGGGAGTCCTCATCGAAGACAAGGAAACTTGAGCGAGCCGTTCTCAGGTGGCGCGGGAACCGCTGGTCCTGATCCGCCGGATCGATCAGGATCTGATCGCTAGCCGGAGCGCCCAGAGGCTCCAGCCGCTTCCGCATGGTCCGCCCTGGTTTTCTGGCGGAGTGCCGCGGCTTCGCGCTCATAGCCTTCTGCGTCGGTTGACCGGCCAAGCTTGCGGCACACGCTGGCGAGCTGGGGAAAGCGTCCCGGCCAGTTCGCCCTTGCGCTCGCTCAAAAGTACGACAGGCCGGAAGTCATCCCGGGCAGTGGAAGGCCGTGGGTGATCGCCACGGCGCAGACGCGCCGCCAGCTTTCCCTCGGCACGCGTGACTTCGCCGGTGAAGTACGGATCGAGCAAGAGGTTTGCCAGCTTGGGTAGGCGAAGGGGACATTCGTCATTGTTTTGGTAAGTTGAACGATCCAGGCAAATCGGCTCTCCGCAGACTAGGCATCTTGCCGCAACAATTAAGAACGTCCCCTTTGTTCGCCCGTTCAGTCCCCTGATTGGCATCCTTTATGCTTGAGCGGCCCGAGATTTCTTTCTAACCGTTGAGTGCCCTGAATTGTTGAATTGCCGCGGCTACTCAATTGCTCTTGCCAGACGGCGAGCAATCCGTATTATCCCGCGGTATGAACGACCCCTCGTTGTCTCCAATGCCGGCTTGTCCCCAGTGCACTCAGCTCCTCAAGCGGGTCACCGAGCTCGAAGCCCTCGTCCGGGATCACCAGGAACGGCTCAATCAGAACTCGTGCAACCCCTCGATCCCCCCTTCGGCCAATCCTCTGGGTGCCCTCAGTGGTCAGCTAGGAAATGCCAGATGAGAGATCCGTGGGACCGTCTTTTGCGTGGCTTGTGTGTGGTGATCGGCTTACTTTGCGTGGCACAGATAGGCGTATGGCTACCCTTTTACCTCGCATTGCCCTGGTATTCCGACCACGACGTCTTCGCCACCATGGCCCAGTCGTGGGACGCTGGAATCATGCCCTACCGCGATCTCCTCGGTAACAACTTCCCCGGTACAATCTATCTCTTCTGGTGCATCGGCAAGATCTTCGGCTGGGGCAACGTGCCGGCGCTTTACATCGTCGATGGCTCCCTCTTGGTGCTGCTGGGCATCGCCCTGGTGTTGTGGAGCCGAGCCCGCTTCCAGCGTTTGCTACCCGGTTTCATCGGTTTCTTGATGATTCTGTCGTATTACCTCTCGCTCGACTTCAGCCAGACGGCCCAGCGCGACTGGCACGCCCCCCTGCTCGCGGTGATCGGCATGCTCACCGCGCAATGCTTCCGGGGCAAAGTCTGGGGAGTGCTTCCCGCCGTTATCGGCGTGTCGCTCGGCCTGCTCATCCGGCCTCAAGTCGTCTTCCTCTTGCCGGCCGTGCTCGCGCTCGTCGTCGAAGTCTCTCAGCGCTCGGGCGATCCCTGGAAAAGGTCGGTGCTCGCCGTCGTGGGCTGGTTCTCGCTTGTCGTGGTGCTGACGCTCGTGGGCTTCCTGCCCCTCCTTCGAGCTGGCATCTTCGGGGACTTTCTCCGTGGGCTTCGCCTGGTGGCTTACGGAGGCAGTTATAACGATACAACACCCGGAACATTCGTCGGCTACCTAATCGCCGAGCTTTGCAATTTCCGAATTCTCTCGCTGCTAATCGCCATACCCATGGTCGCCGTCGCGGCCCCCGCCGCGGGAGTGCGCGCGACGGTCGTTGTCTGGCTCGTCGCCCTGCTCGGCGTGCTGTTGTATGCCCCGGTTGGCCCCGTGGTACGCCCCTATCAATATCACCCGCTCTGGTTGGTCTGGTCGATCAACATCGCCGTTCTTACGGGCCTGATTTTGGGCTCGACCATCCCCATTCGCTGGCAATTCCTCTCTATCTTGCTCGTGCTCGGGATGGGGGCCACCGCCCGCCCCCGCTATTGCCGCCCCGGCCCCCTTCGCGACGTCCTCGCCGCACTCCGCGACGGGCACGAGCCGACGCAAGAACCCAGGGCCCATCAGCACCCCTACGGCACGTCGTATATTCTCCCCCCCTGGAAAGACTACTGCGCACTTCTCGGCTACCTCCGCCAGAAAACGTCACCCAATACTCGTGTCGCTTCCCTGGTGGAAGGAGTCGCGATCACAGGCCCGGCCGCGCGCCTCTCGGCCCTTCCCGCCGAGTCGGCCACCTGGCTCTACGTCGTCGCCCCCAACGACGAAGACAAGTTCGTCAAGGCCCTCGAAAACGCCAACGACTCCGTCGTCATTTGGGATCCAAACACGGAAGGTGGCGGAACCCTCTTGAGGCATCGCTACCAAAAATTGATCGACACCGTGAACCAACTTTACGCACCCGAAGCCCGCTTCGGAGCGATCGAACTCTGGCGGCGGCGGCCCGGACAATAGCTGAGAACCCCTCGGACAACTCAACGCTCAGCAATGTCGAGGCTTCAGCCCGCGGAACCCACGCCACTTCAGTGGCGGTGGAGGAGCGCCGTCCGGGGGCTTCAGCCCGTCCTCCAAAAGATGTTAAAAGATCTAAATGTGCTTGACTGACTGAGCGTTGGCTGGTAGGATCGAGCCGTCGGGTGCATCGTCTAACCAGGGAGAGCCTGGGGAGCGGGCAACGGTCCAAGTCCCGTCCTGACGGTGCATCGGTGGCCTCCCAATTGCGGGAGTCGGCTCGGACAGCCCAGGTAACGCCACCCAACGGCTCGCGGTGAGCACCGACAGGAACCGCATGGGGGTATAACCCTGAGCCAAGGTCTCGGAGTGCTGCGGCTACAGCTAGCAGGTTCGGGCGCAATCGACCCCCTCCAGGGACAAAGCCACCGCTCTTTAGAGCGCGTGGAACGTTACACGTTGTAAGAGGTTGAAGCGGTCGTCCCTCCGCGGCCGGTCCAGTTGGTGTGGAGGAACTGGCCGCGGGGGCGGTCGACGCGCTCATAGGTGTGGGCGCCGAAGAAGTCGCGCTGGGCTTGCAGCAGGTTGGCCGGCAGGTTCGCGCTGCGATAGCCGTCAAAGTACGACAGGCCGGAAGTCATCCCGGGCAGTGGAATGCCGTGGGTGATCGCCGCGGCGCAGACGCGCCGCCAGCTTTCCTCGGCACGCGTGACTTCGCCGGTGAAGTACGGATCGAGCAAGAGGTTTGCCAGCTTGGAATTGCGGTCGAAAGCCTGGTTGATGCGGCCAAGAAAGGCGCTGCGGATGATGCAGCCGCCCCGCCACATGAGGGCCACGGCTCCGTTGTTGATCTCCCACTTCGACTCATCCGCCATGGCCTTCATCAGGCTGAAGCCCTGGGCGTAGGAGATGATCTTGGCGGCGTAGAGAGCCTGCTCGAGGGCGTCCACCATCGACTGGTGGTTACCTGTAAATGGTGCGGTATGGCTCTTGAGCACGCGAGAGGCGGTGACGCGTTCCTCTTTCTGAGCCGATAGGGAGCGGGCAAAGACGGCTTCGGAGATCAAGGTCAATGGCATGCCGAGGTCGCAGGCCGTGATCACGGTCCACTTGCCGGTGCCTTTCTGGCCGGCTGTATCGAGGATCAGGTCGACCATGGGCTTGCCGGTTTCGGGGTCCTTGAAGCCGAGGATATCGCGAGTGATCTCGATCAGGTAGCTGTCCAGCGGTCCGTTGTTCCACCGCGCGAAGACATCGTGCATGGCGGCCGGTTCCATTCCGAGCATGGACCGCATCACGTGGTAGGCCTCGCAGATGAGCTGCATGTCGCCATATTCGATTCCATTGTGGACCATCTTGACGAAATGCCCGGCGCCTTCGGGCCCGACCCAGTCGCAGCAAGGGGTTCCGTCGGCGACTTTGGCGGCAATGGCCTGGAAGATCGGCTTGACGTGCGGCCAGGCGTCGGGGTTTCCGCCCGGCATGATCGAGGGCCCATGCAGCGCGCCTTCCTCGCCGCCCGAAACTCCCGTGCCGATGAACAGGATGCCCTTCTCCCTGAGCTGTCGGGTTCGGCGGGTCGAATCGGGGTAGTGCGAATTGCCTCCGTCGATCAGGATGTCGCCCGGCTCCAGCAGCGGAACGAGCTCGTTGATGACTTCATCAACCGGCGCGCCTGCCTTGACCATGATCATGATCTTGCGCGGTCGCTCGAGGCTGGAGACGAGCTCTTGCACTGTATGTGCGCCAACGATTGACTTGCCCCTGCCGCGCCCGGCCAGGAACCCATCGACCTTGGAGGTCGTCCGGTTGAACACGGCGACTGTGAACCCGTGGCTCGCCATGTTGAGCACCAGGTTTTCGCCCATCACGGCAAGGCCAATAAGCCCGATGTGGGCTGTCGCGCGCGGTGTAGTCATGTCGTCGGGTCCTGAATGATTGATTCCCGGGGGGCGGAGGCCGAGTCGCCTCGATGATCGACGTCCTCCATCTTACCATCGGACCGACCCGCGTTCATGCCCGCCTTTTGATCGGGTCTGGAGAGCCACGGCCGGAGGCTGTTACGGACCAAGCTCACCTGCTGCCGCCGAGACTTAAGGACTCATTGACAGCGATGCGCGGCGATCGCAAGATAAGGCCGTTCGAATTGCGAACCGGCCCCGGAATCCATCAGGCCCTGGCCCTTCCTGGGACAGGATGCTTCCTCCCGTCCTCTGGAGTGCCCCGCCCGACCATGTCGCCCCCAGCCATTGCTGGCACGCTCGTCGCCGATCTCGGCCCGATCGTCTTCTGGCTGCTCATCAACAACAAGGTCATCGGACTGGTCTCCGGGGCCTTGGCATGCGTCTTGATCTGGAAAACCGACGGTCGGTTCAAAGGCCGGCGCGCCCTGGCGACCGGCGCGGCTCTGTACCTGGTCATTCGCGCCATCGTATTTCTCTGGAACTATGAGTGCTGGGACTTCGAGGTCTATTATCAGACCGGCTCGGCCGTCGTGCGCGGAACGGACCCCTATGCAAGCAAGTTGAGTCAGTACCTTATCAACGCGCTGCCGATGTTCGCACTCTTCGCGCTCTTTCCCTTCCGCGTGTCCGCTGCGCTCTGGTACGCGGTGAACCTCATCTCCCTCTTCCTGGTCGTCCGGTTATGTCAGCTTATTGTCAAGCAGTCGAAGGCCGGCGGCTCGGGCGTTCCCTGGTATGCTGATGCACATATGACCCTTGCCGTGCTGCTGGCCGGCGCCACGACCTGGGGGCTTGATGCCGGTCAGCTTGTCATCTGGACAACGCTCTGGATCTACGCCGCGATTTACGCTCTGGCGAGGAAGCGCGAGGTCACGGCGGGGATTACATTGGCCGCGGCCTCGCTCAAGATCACGACGTCGTTTCCCTTCCTCCTGCTCTTGCTCGGACGCAGACATTGGAAGGCGTGGATCGCCTTTGCCGCCGTGCTGACATTGCTTTGCCTCTGTCTCTATCCTCCCGGCCGGCTTGCCGGTTTGGCGGCCGGGCAATTCGAGAACGTCAGAGAGGCGCGCCAGGTCGGAGAAATCAACGACTACTCCTTCTCCGGGCCTTACCACGACGACATGCTGGGTCTGGAGCACTCGCTCTACTGCCTGGGCCTGCGAAATCACGGGGTCATCTGGCGCTTGCAACTAGGCA
>JBAUOX010000608.1:0-1985 GCA_049579985.1 Isosphaeraceae bacterium
ACTTTACGTTCGCGACGACGCCAGTCACCCCCACCAGCCAAGCCGCGTTCCTGTCGAGCGTGACGGCCACCATCGATGCTGTTTAACTTTCTTGATGAGGTGGACCCCTAAAACTGGACCACTCGAGATGTTAAACTCATCGAAGGTCTCTGTTCCATCTCGAGGGACATGTGTTCAGTTCACCGAAACGACACTCGGCGACGTTTAATCAAGAACAAGTCCACCGCCTCTGGCGGTGAGACTCCTATAGGCTCTGCCGTTCCCTTCGTGCATCGGATTCGCCGAGACCTCTGACACACGAAAGGACATTGTTCGGTCGGAGCTGCCGTTGTCGTGGACCAGGCATGAGCGCCGCCGGGATTGATGAGGGCCAGATCCGGCGGTGCATCCCTGAGCCAGCAAATCGTCGGCGGGACCAGGACCGGCGTGACCTGAAACTCGACGAGCGGCCCCTTCAAGGGGCCTTCCTCATACCACCGGCTCAGCCGGTGGTGCTGATTCGGACCGACTCTTCCGAAACGGCTCCTGGTCTTTGTACCTAGAGACCGATCAGTGACCCGGCGCACTTAGCGCCGGGTTTTTTTGCGCCTTTGCGGCCAGGAAAAATCGTAGGCGCTCGCCAGTTGGTGCGCCAGGACGGGGGGCGGGTGGCCCATTTTACGGTGCGCAACCGCTGCAACCTACCCAGACGCGCGCACCAACTCGCGAGCGCCTACGGTTCTTTTCATAATCGAGGTCGGCGCCGCAATGGTACGCGGAGGCTACCACGGCCAGGGCAATCGGGACCATGCCCGAGGGAAACGTTGAGACGATCCGGCCGCCGACCTCTTGAAAAATGAGTAGTGGAACTGACCATCAGAATCGCGAAGCAGGCTCCGGGGCCGAGCCTGGTCAAACTCGCTAAGGGCCCAGTTCCCCTCTCGCACCAGGCTTGCGGCCGTCGGGATCACGGGACGGGTGTCGAACGTACCAAGGGAACCACGATGAACCAGGTCGTTTCCTGACAAGGGATCATGTCGTAAGCCCAAGAGCGGGGGAAGAAAACTCCCCATGAACTCCCAAGCCAGTTCACGGGGCGTCGGGGAGCCCGGCACCGGCGCGGAGGTTAAGAACATGGTCTGACCCCACGTCCCTTGGCGTGACCCCACGTCCCTTATGGCGTGACCCCACGTCCCTTAGTTTCTGACCCCATGGCCCTCCCTTTTCTGGCTTTGGGCGAATCCTATAGGAGTTACGCACTTGGGACTCTGGGTAATCTTGGATACCGAAAAAATAAGCGTTTTTCGCTCCTGAATTTGGCACAAGAAATACCAACTGCGTTCTAGGTTTCTGAAAGGAGAACGTTCTCTTAAGAACCGATCTCAGGAGGCCGGCGATAGGGTGCGCGCAACGCACCAGGCTCGACTCGGACTACGGGGATCGGTTCAAGTATTTCCCGGATCGCAACTTTGAAGGAGAGACCCGATGAACACCAATGATCTGAACGCCCGCTTCTCAGTGACGAAGCGGCAACGACGGAGTCAAGCACCGAGAGTCGAGTGCCTTGAGTCGCGAGAGCTGTTGGCGGGATATCCGGTCGTCGCCGTCACCGGCCTGGTTAATGCAGCGTTGTTTGCTCACAAGAACACGGCCTTCCAGACGATCAATACCGTGGACAACGCGCTCAGAAGCGATTTGATTGGGTTGCTTCCTGTGTTGACCCCCGCCAGCAGAATCACTACTGCCCCAAACTTAGCCGGAACTTCCGAGCAGTTCTTGGTTGGCGCTAACAGCATCATCCAGAATTACATAGCGAACACCAACGCTCAGCTCTCGCGGTTCCCGTTTGTCAGCTCTTCGATCAACACCACTGCCGAGCACGCCATCGTCGCGCTTTCCGCGGAGTACTTTACGTTCGCGACGACGCCAGTCACCCCCACCAGCCAAGCCGCGTTCCTGTCGAGCGTGACGGCCACCATCGATGCTGTTTAACTTTCTTGATGAGG
>JBAUOX010000609.1:0-2512 GCA_049579985.1 Isosphaeraceae bacterium
CCGTTGGTCGCGCTCAAGTCGAACTCGGCCGTCGAGGTCTCGATCGTCAGGGTCAGCAGGGTGGCGATCAGAGGCAGCGCCGCGTCGCGCAGGGGTTGCAACCCGAGCTGGAAAGTCAAGAGCGTGGCGGCCTCGCTCCCCTCGGTGGCAGCGTAGAACTGGACCTGCCCGCCGGTAAAGGCCAAGAAGGCCAAGTCGGTCGGGTTAAGGCCCGGCTCGGTCTCGGTCGCCGTCAAGTTCAGGCCATCGGGCCCCCCTTCCAGTAACGCAAAGGTGCCGTCACCATTGTTGGCCACGACCAGGTTGTCAAAGCCGCTGCCGGAGCTGAATTCGAAGGCCACCACCGGGTCGAGGCCGCCGGAGGAGATGGTCGTGGTGACCGGATGCGAGCCCATGAAGTCGGAGATGAGCGTCAGGTCGTTCGACCCGGAGTTGACGGTCAGTATGTCGGGCTTGCCGTCGAAGTTGCCGACGAACAGAGGCCCTGGGGCGGTCCCCACGGGGAAGATGGTCGGGGCCTGATCGTTGAAGAAGCCGCCGCCGACGCCCGGCAACAACATGACGTTGTTCGACTGGCTGTTGCTGACCAGGATGTCGGGTATGCCGTCACCGGTCACGTCCTTGACGACCGTGGACACAGGGCCGGTACCGACCTTGAGCCGAGGCCCAGGCGTGAAGGTGATGCTGTTGCCTTGAGACTGGTTGAGCAGGATCGAGACGTCGTTGGAGCCCTTGTTGGCAATCACCAAATCAGGCTTGCCGTCGCCATTGATGTCGGCCACGGTGATGCCGACCGGGTTGGTGCCGGTGAAGAAGCCGTGGCCGCCATTGACCGCCGGGCCGAACTGGCCGTTGCCCAAGCCAGGATAGATGAGCACGTTGTTGCTGCCGCTGTTGGCGACGATCAGGTCGGGGATGCCGTCGCCGTTAAGGTCGGCCAACTTGACGGCGCCGGGGGAGAGCAGGCCGGTAGACTTGTCCCCCACCACGGTCTTCTGCCCTCCACCATAGTTGACGACGACGCGGTCGAGGCCCTGGTCGGCGTAGATGAAATCCGGAGTGGGACTCCCATTGGGCAAGACTGCCAGCGCCACGAACTGGTCGGCCGTGCGATAAGGCTGGAACGTGCCGTCGCCGTTGCCCAGCAACACCAGGAGGTCGCCGAACGAGTTGCCGATGAGCAGGTCGGGCTTGCCGTCGTGGTTGATGTCGGCGATAGTCAGGCCGGTGGGGTCGGGGCCGGCATCATAAGTGAGAGGCGGCAGGAAGCCACCCTGGCCGTTACCGCGATAGACGCTTACACCGTTGGCGCTGAGGATGATCACATCCGGCACGCCATTGCCTTCGAGGTCGGCGACGCGGATCGCCCTGGCCGGGCTGGCCGTGGGAAAGGTAACCGGGTTGGCGAAACGGCCGGCCCCCAGCCCCGTCAGCAGGCTAAAGGTGTTGGAGCCGGGGTCGATCACCACCAGGTCGGGAGGGCTGCCCTGGGTGAACGCGCCGGCGGCCACGCCCGAGGTCGCCTCCAGGGTCGTGAGGGTTGCCGAGCCGTCGGTGTTGTTCGTCACGCCGTACAGGCCGCCGCCGGCGCGGTACAGCACGGCCGGGGCAAAGGCCCCAGCACCCAGGTTGCGCAGGACGCCGACCTCACCGGAGGCATTGTTAGTGACGATGATATCAGGGACGCCGTCTTGATCGACATCGGCCAGGGTCACGTCCGAGACGCCGAGGCCGACCGGCAGAGTCACCGAGCGCGGGAAGAGGGCATTGCCGGTCGCATCACCCACGGAACCGTTGCTGAAAAAGACCGTGAGGGTGCCGTCACCCGCGTTACGCACCACCAGGTCATTCCAGCCGTCGCCGTTGAGGTCGGCCGTGACGATCTGCGCCGGGAGCGAACCGGTGGGGAGCGATCCGATCCGGAGGAAGTTGCCGTCGTGCCAGGCGTACAACGAGATGTCATTGTCGGTGGCGTCCACGCTGGCGAGCACGGGGCCTTGGTTCGTGTCAACGGTGATGATGTCCCGCGAGGGGTGGCCGGGATTGATCGTGATGGGCGGATCGAAGGTTCCGGGCTCTTGCGACCGTCCCTTTCTCCAGAGGATGTCCCCGGCTCCATTGATCACCATCACATCGTCAGCGCCGTTGCCGCTCAGGTCCGACACGAGAGGGGTGGCGTGGGGGTTGGTGGCGATCGGAGCGGGGGCAGTGAACGTCCCGTTGAGATTAAGCAACACCGACACGTTGTTGGAGCGGTTGTTGGCGACGGCCAGGTCGATCCAACCGTCGCCGTTGAAGTCCTCCGCCACGAGAGATTCTGGCCCGTCGTACCCCGCCGCGTACCGCACCTGGTTCTGGAAGGTGCCGTCGCCGTTGCCCAGCAGCACCGACACGTCGTTGTCGTTAAAGTTGGCGACGGCCAGGTCGGTGCGGCCGTCGCCGTTGAAGTCCCCCGCCACGATGGAGATGGGGGCTGACCCCGCCGCGGACCGCACCTGGCCCTGGAAGGTGC
>JBAUOX010000610.1:0-3652 GCA_049579985.1 Isosphaeraceae bacterium
TACCATCGCCAACCATGCCGTTGATTTCACGGCTTATCGAAACAGGTCCGGCAGCTTCGGTGAGGCATACGTGTTCCAGCCGGAGAGACCCTCGACGCTCAGCTTGAGGCAACCATGACATTGGGGGCCATCCACGTTTCCCAGGTACCAGAGAGGGGGTGGCCCCGTCCGCTCTCTTTTGCCTTTCAGGGCGCTCAACGCTTTTCGGCTTCACAGAGGTGGGCATAAGGCATAAGTGGGAAGTGGGCGATCAACGCCTTTCGGCTTCACAGAGGTGGGCATAAGGCATAAGTGGGAAGTGGGTGCTCAACGCCTTTCGGCTTCACAGAGGTGGGCATATTTTACCTTTTACCTTTTGCCTTTCAGGGTGTTGCTTCAGCCCGCAATCCAAAATCCAATATCGAGAATCCAAAATCATGTGTCGGCCCTTCGGCGATCCTAACTGGGCCACGGACACGGCCAAGCGATTGGGGCTGGAATCGACGATTCGGCCCCGTGGAAAACCCAAGAAACAATCGTAGGCTGGCCACGGTTGCTGGTGGCTGTCTCCTTTTCTTTCTCCTGTATTCTCCAAATTTGGTCGCTGTCTCCTTTTCTTTCCTTGTCGTGGTTGTCACCCACGTGCAACGGCATGTGGAGATCCTGAACGAGATGGATCAGAAACCGCAGAGCAAACCGGCGATCTTCGACCGACCGGGCCGGGTCCTTCAGGGGCGTGAGTAGCAACGGAACAGAAAACTGGAATAAGCCAGCGGATTGGCTGCGAATGGGCATCGACATATGGCTCTGTTACGCTCAACGCCCCCTGGTCTTCACGCGCCAAACGGCCTTAAGGGCGACGACACATGCGACGACAGCAGTCCCATAGATCAAGCGACACCCGGTTCTACCGTTTAAACCCTCCTTGAGATCTCCACAGAGGAGGAACGCGAGACAGCAAAACGCCGCGAAAAGGACGAGAATCAATGTCAGTACGATACGCATGGCTGTTCGTTCGTCGGTGGTTCGCCCTGGTCAGCATTGCGTATCACACCCGCGCATTTCACCGACGAACCCCTGGCATGAGATGGCGCCTGATGAGGAGTAAGGTGTGAGGAACCGAAAGACGACTTTCTTGCATCAATGTGACCGATGTGAATTCCCGACATTTTATCAGCCCCACCTTATCCGCCCCTTGCTCTGTTCGATTCAAGGCGGCGGCCAACTGGATTCCTCTGTGCTAGATGATCCGCTATTGTTCGATAGTGCGGTCGGCGAGAGTTCCTGATCTCGGGTCGCGTGCTTAACAACTGCGAGACATTGAGGTGTTACTCACCACTAGCCCATTGGTATCGGCACCAGCAGCCCTGCGGCCGCCAAGGATCGAAAGTGGAAGCTCAGTCTCGCGGCGAATGAATTGGAGCGGATGAGCACCCCCACTTCGATGTTCTTCTGCTGAGCCGCGGTCGTGAAGTTGGCCGATGTGACGAGAGCTTGCTCGTCATCCACCACGATGCACTTGGCGTGCAGGCTGGCACGCTGTTCGTGGTCCCTCTCCAGCGAGCGGGGATCGTAGAAGATGTCGGGGCGTCGCTGCCCTGGCCACTCGTTCCGCGCGAAGTCTTCCGAGAATCGTCGGACCAGTTCAGACGCGGACGACGAGTCATTCCATGGCCGTTGGATATCCAGGAACATCTGGACCCGGAGCTCGGGATTCTGATCCATCTGCTCGGCCAGGGCCTTGAAGATCATCTGGCCCTGGTAGACGGCGTAGCCCGCCAGCAGTACCGATTGCGTGGCACTCCGAAACATCTCCCGGACCACCACCCTTGTGTCGCGATTTTCGATTCCGGGCATGTCTGGGCCGGTCCAAACCAGGTCGATCAATCCCTCGGCCGAGGCGCGGTGCTCGCGATCGGACACCAAAAGCTGGACGATATCCGCCAACTGGGACGCGGACAACCCTGCTAGGATCGCGGTTTGAAGGTCCGTGGCGACGCTGCCGGCCGTGGCTTCGGGCACCGAGTTGCGAAGCATCAATGACGAAAACGGGGGAGCGACCCAGCCGGATCGCAGGGCGCCGGCTAGCTGTCTCAAGTCCACGGTACTGAGTCGATGAAGCAAGGACAGCATCAGAGGTTCCCGTCGAAGAATTCGGCTCCGTTGCCGTCTACGGTGGAGACCAGGAGGGCCCGATCGAGGTAGTCGTTGTGCTGTTCGCAGGAGGTCTCGGCGATCAGCAGGCAGCCGTGACAGGCAGCCCCGTGCAGGAACCGGCACTCATGCTGATTCTCAGGCGCGTGCTGGGCACAGACCGGGTCGTTTGAACAGAGGCGGCCCAGGTCAATCGCGTTCCTGAAGTGCCTGGCGAGATGGCGACCGGCCTCTACCAGGCCCCCCATGGTGCCTTCGGCGTCGGGCGTTCCGGTATAGAGCAAGATCCCATAGCCGTAACTTCCGGCGTAGATCCGCTCGCGGATCGAGCTGGCGGGATAGCCGCATTCCAGGGACACGGCGGTAATCAAGAGGTGCGACAGCGAATGGAGCAGGACGAAGGGCAGGCCGATGAAGTCGCGCTTGCTATTGTGGTCCTTTTTCCAGCATTCGTATCCTGCCTCGAGCTGACGGCCTCGCCGCTTGACTGCCGGCAGCCCAAGCCACGAGTCGATCGCCTCGCGGCGGAACTGGACGAAGATCCCCTCGCCTCGATTCTCGACGGCCGGCAGCCAGGAGGTTTCTCGGGCGAGCGGTGCGCGGGTCACTCCGATCTCGAGCTCGCCCTCGGAGTCGGGAGAGGATGACTCGAACCGGGTAAAGCCCACCTGGGCGATCACCTCCCTCAGCCGATGAACGAGAACGACCCGTTCCACCGACTCGGTCCAGGTAGCCTTCCACTGGTCGGCAGGTAGGCAACGAGCGTAGAAGTCTCCATCCGGATGATCCGCGCCAATTTCTTCCTTGCTCGCGACCAGTGTCTCGAACTCGGCCTGCTTGACCGACTTTTCGGAGCCCGGGGCCTGGCCGCCTTTTCTCGATTGGATCTCCGCAAAGACCTCCTCATCGGCGAGCCCCTCGAGCGCCGCTTTTACCGGCGGTTTCCGCTTTCGTTCCTTGATCAGTTCGTCAAGGTCCTCGACGAATTGCAGGTAATGCTCCCACACCTGGTCGACAGCCTGCGCAATGGCCTCGTTCTTGTCGGGGAGCGAGATCACGCTCATCGTCTGCGGGAAGTACGCGTTGCTCGCCGTGCGGATGAGCAGCCGGTTGGGGTCGCCGCACGGCTCCTTCATGAGCGGACCGAGCCAGAGCCGAGAACCATCGCAATGCCCGAGGGTATTTGTTGGCAGCTTGATCGCGTCGATGATCGGGCGCTCGGCCTGGCCGCACTCGCAACGGACCCAGACCTCCGAGAGGTCTCCGCTCGTCCCTCGTTCGTCGATCCAGAGAGGACGACGGCAGGTCGTTCGTCCGCCGTGGGCGAAGGCGTACCAGTCGATGTCGCCGATGTGGCCCTTCTTGCATGCCCTGACGAAACGGATCGGCACGACGGATTGAGATTTCTTCTCCTCGTCGATGAACTTGCTCTTCCCGGTGAGTGAGGTCCGGTGGATCAGTCGACGCGACCGGGTCTGGCTCCCCGTTTCCTGACCTTGGCCGCTCTGCGTGATGAACC
>JBAUOX010000611.1:0-1644 GCA_049579985.1 Isosphaeraceae bacterium
CGGGGCCCGGGATCGGGATGCGTGGCTCCGCCCACGCGAGCAGGAGGCGGAGCTGCTTCGCCTGCTCGACCAGGCCGGCATGGCCGTAGTGACTGCCGGCGCAGGTCAGGACCTTGCGGGCCAGGCAGATCTCGGCGAGCTGGTAGATCGGCCGCCGCTGGCGTGCCCGGGTCAAGAGGGGCGCGGACTTGATGATCAGGCTGATTCCCGAGGGGGCGTCGTCATACTGGAGCTCGAGGGCCGTATAGGGCAGGTTGACAGCCGTGGCCACTTGCTTCATGTACTTTTCGAGGTCGACCCAGATGCTTTCGATCGCAAGCTGGGCCTGGAGGTACTCGGCCGAGGGCTCGCCGCCGTCGGCGTAGCCTTCTCCGGTGTAGCCGGTGCCGCCGCGGCAGAGACGCATGAACCGGCCGGGCCCGATCTCCGGAGTGAAAGTGGGGCTGACGTTTTTAAAGACCCCGATTGGCCGGGCATACTTGGCGACAAGCTCATCAAGCTCGCTGAGACGATCGTTGATCCGGAGCTCAGCTTTACGCAGGAACGTGCCAGGCCCGGGCGTCCAGAACTGGCGGACCGGAGCACGATAGTGGAGAAATGCGAAGGGAATGCACCCATATGTGTTTCGCTCCTCGGTCTTCGCCTGGACCGCCACCCGGGCGCCGGCGGTCTTGTCGGCGCTATACTGGTCGGTCAGGTAGGTCCGCACCTCATCCTCGAACCACAGCTTGTATCGCGTCCGCTGGTTGTACCTGTCGATCGTGACGACCGCGAACGCCTGCCGGGGGTCCTCCGGGTCGGTGAAGACCGTGAACTCGTCGCCGCCCCAGAGCTGGAGGTCGACGGGCTTGTCCGGGTCGTTCGTGCACTTGATCTGCACGGCGCAGACGTCGTTGAGTGTGGCCTGGGCCTCGGCGTGCTGCATCACGCAGTCGATGTGGTTGGTCTCATAGACTTGCATGAGGAGCGAGTCGGCGAGTCCATCGCCAACCACTGTACGCTGCGGGCCAGGGTTATACGTGTGCTCACAGAGCCGATCCACAGCCTGCTGGACGAAACCGGACTGCCGCCGGGGACGTCCGGCAAAATCGAACTCGGTCTCAGCCTCGCGCCGGGGTTGATATCGGTCGGATTCGAGGTCATAGAACGCCTGGTTCTCGATAGCCGACGCCAGCCGCGGCCGGTGGTTGCGCAGGCCGGCCTCGACCTCCTTCATGATCCACGTTTTGTCGTCGGAGCTGAAACTTCCGCCCACATTCGGGAGGGCGGGAAACAGTCTGGGGTCGGTGTCAGCCACTCAGGCCCGCCTTTGCTTGCTTCACCAGCGTCAGTCCCAGCTAAAGGATTGGATCAGCGCATCACCGGAATCAGGGCTGCGCCCCAGCCGGATCAGCAGGTCCTCTTTCGGCACCAGCCGCACCCGCTGGCCGACAAGATCATAAGTCAGCGCGATCAGGTCTTCCCGGAGGAGTGCGTACCAACTTCGCGGGGGAATGGAGAACGGGATTTGCCGGCTTGTGTTCGGGTACCGGTTGTCGGTGTGCCGGTCGGGGTTAAGCCGATCGTGGAGCCGCCAGGCGGCTTCGGTGCGCAAATTGGTAAATCGACCGGGTTCTCGCGGACGTCCCGCTCCCGCGTACCGGA
>JBAUOX010000612.1:0-9892 GCA_049579985.1 Isosphaeraceae bacterium
CGGCAGGCCGTGCTGTTCGGCCTTGGCCTTCATGATGTCCTCGGCCTCGGCGTAACCGAGCTTCACCAGCGACTCCTCGACCGTTCCGCCCGCCCGCTGCGCCTCCTTGAGCTGATCGGGCCCGATGAGCCCCCGCCGGATGAGGATCTCCGTCCAATCCCGAGTCTTTGCCATGGCCGATGAGCTCCGGAGATGAACGTCAATCGCTGGCCGGGACGGCGCACCCGCCTTGGCCGTCCCTACGATCCACTCGACGGCGTGTCCCGATTATGGCCCTGCTCGCGCGCTCAGAGGGCGCGAGAATCCGCCATACCGTCAAGTACGGCTGTCCGATCCACAATGTGACATCAAATGACCGACTCGGTCATTCCTGACCGCGGGCCGACGACGCGGATGAAAATATCGATGATGACACCTAAACTTACCAAACGTTTCAACTTTGAGCAAGGAAATCCTGGAGCGGCGGCTGGCGAATCAGCCCGGGCGCAGACCTTTCTCCTTCAGGAGGCGATGCGCCCAGGCGTTCCACTCGCCTTCGAGCGGCGGAACGGGGTCGGCGCTGTAATCCAGCTCGAGATCGTAGCCGGCACGATCATAGGCCGCGTCGAGAACGGCCTGAAGATCCAGGACGACGTCCCCATCTTCCGGCTTGAGCGGGACCGTGATCGGAGGAAGCTTCTGAGACAGCCGGATCGGCCAGAGCGTGGCCTTGGGGCGGCGACCCGCCCGCGAGACATGAACCAGGTATTCGTGGGGCGGAATTCCCCCGTAAACCGGGATCGGCAATCCGCGGCGCAAGAAGTCGATCTCCACCAGATGGCTCGGTGACCTCATGATGTCAAGCCGCTTGGTTTCGTAGCTTTCCCGTCCCCGCGAACCGGCAACCTTGTTGGTAGGACTGAGGATCTCGATCACGGTGACCACCAGGCGCTCCACGCGGTCGACGATCTCGATGTAGGACTCGTGGATCTCCTCTTCGATCAGGGTGATCGCTTCGATCGGCTCCGCGACCGCTAGCGCGGTGCCGCCTCCGGGCGCGAAAGCCTGGCCCTCGCGATCGGGGCGCAGTGCGATGCGAAGGTCAGGAACCATCACCAGTCGACCTGAATCCCCCTCGTCGGAGATGTAAACCCGCTGCTCGATCCGAACGTAATACTTGGGCCTCAAGATGGTGTTGAGCAAGGCCCTCGTTCCCGAGATCAGCTCATGGTGCACGTCAGGCCAGAGCCCTGGCTCTTCCAGATAAGGATCCATACCCGGAAATGGCGAAGGCATGATCGATCATCCTGTCGAAAGGGGGAATACGGCCAGCGGTTTCATCCTTGACATTCTACCGCGGGAGACCGGGTCTGGTAGGCTGACTTCCCAAGCGAAGCTCGACCCACTAAACTGAATTCAATCTTCGATACCAGCCTAAGTCTTGTTCCGAGGAGCCCAAGAATGGCAACTGTCGCCGAATCGCCCAGGGAAATCCTGGAGCGGCGGCTGGCGAATCAGCCCGGGCGCAGACCTTTCTCCTTCAGCAGGCGATGCGCCCAGGCGTTCCACTCGCCTTCGAGCGGCGGAACGGGGTCGGAGTTGTAATTAATGTCCAGGTCGTAACCGGCTCGGTCATAGACCGTATCGACCACGCCTTGGAGATCAAGCGCGACGTCCTCATCTTCGGACCGCAGCGGTATCGAGAGGGTTGGCAACCGCTCGTCTAGCCGGATCACCCAGAGCAGTCCGTCGGGACGGCGATTCACTGGAGAGATGTGAACGAAGTACTCGTGTGGCTGAAGTCGTTTCCGCAGTGCGAGGGAAACCCCACCTCGCAACAGATCGATCTCGACCCAGTGGCTTCTTGAGTTCATGGTCTTCTTTCGCTTCCGCCGAAAGCTTCTTAGACCTCGAGAGCCCGCAACCTTATTGGTAGGGCTCATGACTTCGATCGCGGTCACGACCTTTCGGCGCTGTCGGTCGATGATCTCCAGATAACGTTCGCGGACCTCCTCATCGAGGAGGGTCCGGGCCACGATAGGCTCGGCGACATTGACGGACCCCCCCTCAGGCGCAAAGCCCCGCCCTTTGTGCTCCGGGCGGACCGAGATCTCGATGTCGGGAATCAAGACCTTGCGTCCCGGATCCCCTTCCTCGGAGATATAAACTCGCTCCTCAATTCTCACGTAATACTTCGGACGCAGGACCTCGGTCAGAACATCGCTGACGCGCGTCATGATCCTGGTGTGGACGTCAGGCCAGAGCCCTGGCTCTTCAAGATATGGATCCATACCCGGAAATGGCGAAGGCATGATCGATCATCCTGTCGAACGGGGGAATACGGCCAGCGGTTTCATCCTTTTACATTCTAACGCCGGAGACCGGGTCTGGGGTGATGAAAAGTTGGGTCGCCCTTGTATTCCGTTCGTCCTGGATCGGTCGTTGCCAGGGGCGAGTCCTGGCCACGATAGCTCGAACGCCGGCACGGGCCAAGCGGCCGGCCGGGCGGTTTTTTCGACGCGCGATCGCTTCGCGCCGCGGGTCAAATCGGTTAGAGTGTGTAGTTCTCACCGAAACCTGCCCGAACCCGAGCCGCCGTATTCCGTTTTCTGGACTCTGGACTCTTGCACGGCGTGGTGCGTGACGGCGCGCGAGGGAACCGACGAGAGACCCGCGATGATCATCGTACTCAAGCCGCATCCAACGCCCGAGGTGGTGCAGCACGTCCTGGAGCGCATCGAGGCCCTGGGGTTGACGCCACACCTCAGCCAGGGTGTCGCGCGGACGATCATCGGAGTGATCGGCGACGAGGAGAAGCTGCAGGTGCAGCCCCTGCTGGCGATCCCGGGGGTCGAGCAGGTCGTGCCGATCTTGAAGCCGTTCAAGCTGGCCAGCCGGGAGTTTCATCGGGACGATCTGATGATCGAGGTCAAGGGAGTGAAGATCGGCGGCGGCCACCTGGCGATGATTGCCGGCCCGTGCGCGATCGAGAGCGAGCCGCTGCTCATGGAGGTGGCGGGCCAAGTCAAGGAGGCGGGGGCCAACATCCTCCGCGGCGGGGCGTTCAAGCCGCGCACCAGCCCGTACAGCTTCCAGGGGCTGGGCGAGGACGGGTTGAGAATCCTCCAGGCCGTCGGCGAGCAGTTCGGCATGCCGGTGGTGACCGAGGTCATGGACCCGCGGCAGGTCGAGCAGGTCGAGCGGTATGCCGACATCTTCCAGGTCGGCGCCCGCAACATGCAGAACTTCGACCTGCTCAAGGAGGTGGGCAAGACCCGGCTGCCCGTCCTCTTGAAGCGGGGGATGAGCGCTACGGTCAAGGACCTGCTCATGTCGGCCGAGTACATCCTGGCGCAGGGCAACCGCCGGGTGATCCTCTGCGAACGGGGAATCCGGACGTTCGAGGACTCGACCCGCAACACGCTGGACCTCTCGAGCGTGCCCAACGTCAAGGGGCTGTCGCACCTGCCGATCGTCGTCGATCCCAGCCACGCGACCGGCCGCCCCGACCTGATTCCGGCCATGGCCAGGGCGGCGATCGCCGCCGGTTGCGACGGGGTCCACGTCGAGGTCCACTCGTGTCCCGAGAAGGCCCTTTCCGACGGTCCCCAGGCGCTCTTGCCCGAGCAGTACACACGGCTGATGGACAGTCTGCGGCAACTTGCCGAGCTGATGGGCAAAACGATCGACGTTCCTGAAGGAGAGACGGTTTCATGCGCACCCTACTGATCGCGGGCAACTGGAAGATGAATCCGACATCGACCGAGACGGCGGTCGCCCTGGCGGAAGGGATCAAGTCGGGCCTGGGCACCGCGACCGAGGTGCACGTCGCGCTCTGCCCGCCCTTCGTGTTCCTGAGCCGGATCGACCAGGCTCTGGAAGGCTCGCCGATCGGCCTGGGCGCGCAGGACATGTTCTGGGAGGCCGCCGGGGCGTTCACGGGCGAGGTCGCCGGCACCATGCTGGTGGACGTTGGCTGCACCCACGTGATCTTGGGCCACAGCGAGCGGCGGCACGGTCTGGGCGAGACCAGCGCCCAGGTGAACAAGAAGCTCAATGCCGCGATCGAGGCCAAGCTGATCCCGATCGTCTGCGTCGGTGAGACCAAGGAAGAGCGGCTCGCCGAGCAGACCGAGGCGGTGGTGCTCGAGCAGCTTTCCGGCTCGCTTGCCGGGCTCTCGGCGGAGCAGATGGCCGGCACCGTGCTGGCCTATGAGCCGGTCTGGGCCATCGGCACGGGCCTCACAGCCACCCGCGAGCAGGCACAAGCGGTCCATGCCTTCATCCGCGGCTGGCTCGTCCGGACGTTCGGCGAGGCGACGGCCGCCCGGGTTGTCGTCCAGTATGGAGGGAGCGTGAAGCCGGACAACGCCCTGGAGCTGCTGGCCTGTCCCGACATCGACGGGGCGCTGGTGGGAGGCGCCAGCCTCAAGGCCAGTGATTTCCTGGGCATCATCAAGGCCGGCCAGGAAGTCACCGCCCTCGGCAAGCCCTGATTGCGGGGGCCGGCGGCGACCGATCGCGGATGGCCGGCGGCAGCCCGGCGCGGACGCATTTTCACCCGGATAAGAGCAGAGGACCAAGCCCGTGGGCGTTTTGACGAACATCCTCAATACACTGATCATTCTGGTCTCGATCTTCCTGACCTGTCTGATCCTGATTCAGCGGGGCAAGGGCGGAGGACTCGCCGGGGCCTTTGGCGGGGTGGGCGGCTCGAGCGCGTTCGGAACGAAGGCCGGCGATACCTTCACCCGGATCACGATGGTCACGGCGTCGATCTGGATGCTCATGGCCATGCTTCTGGTGGTCATGACCAGCCGGCGAAACGCCTCCATCTGGGCAGCCGACGCTCCGAGCTCGATCTCCAAGGAGCTGAGCCCGTCGTCACGCGGCAAGACAAAGGCTGGGGCGCCGGCGTCGAGATCGTCGCGCCCCGCCGAGCCGCCCGCGCCGGCCGACAAGGTGCCGGCGATTCCCAAGGATACGAACTCCCCCTGACCCCCGGCTCGACCCCCAAAACTCGCTGAGCCGTTCGCTTCAAGAACCCGCCGTCGCCTGGGGTGGCTGTCCTTGCCTGATGAGGTTGCCTTGTTGCTCAGCATGACCGGATTCGGCGCTGCCCGTTACCAGGACCAGAAACGGTTGATCGAGGTGGAAGTGCGCACGGTGAACAATCGGCATCTCAAGCTCTCTGCCAAGCTCAGCGAGCCCTACGGGGCGCTGGAGTCGGAGCTGGAGCACCTGGTCCGGGGGAAAGTGCGGCGGGGGGCGGTGCAGATCAGCGTCCGGGTCGACCGGCCCCGGCAGGCCGAGGACTACCGGCTCAACGCCGTGGCGTTGCGCAGCTATCGCGACCAGCTCAGGGAATTGCTGGGCACCGGGTTGGGAGCCGGCGAGAGCGCGGTTGGCCTGAGCGCACTACTGGCCTTGCCCGGGGTTGTCGAGGAGGTGCGGACGCCCGCCTGCGATCCTCACGACGACTGGCCGGAGATTGCCCGCGTGGCCACCGTGGCGCTCGACGAGCTGGAGGCCGCCCGGGCCCGGGAGGGCCAGGCCATGGCCGAGGAGCTCCAGGCGCTGGGGCGCTTGGTCGAAAGCGGCCTGGGGCGGATTGCCGACCGCGGCCCCTTGGTTGTGCAGTCGTGCCAGAAACGCCTGGTCGAACGGATTGGGGCCCTGGTGCAGGACCAAGGGGTGACAGTCGAGCCGAAGGACCTGATGCGCGAGGTCGCCGTCCTTGCCGATCGCAGCGATATCTCCGAGGAAATCGTCCGGCTGCGCGCCCACCTTTTGCAGTATCACGAGGTCCTCCGCGACCCGGAGAGTGCCGGGCGCAAGCTCGAGTTCGTGGTCCAGGAGATCGGCCGCGAGATCAACACGGTCGGGTCCAAGGCCAGCGACGTCGAGATCAGCCGTCACGTGGTTGAGATCAAGGGTGTGCTGGAGAGAATCCGGGAGCTCGTTCAGAATGTGGAGTGACTGCGAGGTCTTGCGTGCGGGAGGTTGACTGGACGAACCTCCCCGGGCGGCTGATCGTCCTTTCCGGTCCGTCGGGCTCGGGCAAGAGCACGCTGGTCCAGCGCCTGCTCGAGCGGCCCGGCCTGCGCCTGGAAGTTTCGATCTCCGCCACCACGCGCCCGCCGCGCGCCGGCGAGCGCTCCGGCCGCGACTATGTCTTTCTGTCGGCCCCGGAGTTCGAGAACATCCGTGACCGGCTACTCGAGTCGGCCGAGGTGCATGGCCATAGTTACGGGACACCGGCCGAGCCGGTGCGCAAGGCCCTGGAGCAGGGAACCTGCGTGATCCTGGTGATCGACGTGCAAGGGGGGATTCAGGTGCGTGAGAAAGTGCCGAGCGCCCTCTTGATCTTCGTGCGGGCGCCGGGTCTGGACGTGCTCGAGCAGCGGCTGCGGGCCCGGGGCACCGATGACGAGGCGTCGATCCAGCGGCGGCTGGCAAACGCCCGGCGGGAGCTCGAGCTCGCCAAGTGTTACGACGTTCATCTGGTCAACGACGATCTGGAGCGGTCGGTTGACGAGCTGGCGGCAATCCTGGTTCAGAACTACTGTGGAGGTCGATTCGATCATGATCGATGAACTGAAGGAAGAAGAGATCGTCAACAAGGTGGGCGGGCGGTTCAAGCTCTCGACCCTGATCCAGAAGCGGATGATCGCGCTGAACCAGGGGGCCCGCGCCTTGGTGGACGGGCGGGGCGTGGACAAGATGACGATGGTGATCCAGGAGATCATGCAAGACAAGATCTATCTCGACATGTCGGGCAAGCTGCAGACGAACGAGGCGACCGAGGAGCTGGAGGCGGACGGGGGAACCGTCGATCTTACCCAGTCCACAGAATGAGCAGGCCCGGCGGACGACCCGGGAGAACTCGCCGGCCGGACCGCAAGGACGCCAGATCCGCCGGCCGAAGAGTAAGTGGCCAGCGCGGGTCCGCGCGCCCTCGGGTAAGCTGCCGGGCGCCACCCGCGCCTGCCCTCCGGGGGGTTCCATGCCTGTTCGACAGCCTTTGCTCCGCCTGGCGCCGGCCCTGACCTTCCTGCTCCTGAATCTCTTCCTCGCGCTGAGCCTGGGAGGCTATGATCCGGCCGATGCCCCCGGCTCGGGGGCCGAGCCTGCCAACCACTCGCCGCTGCTTTCCAACCCGTGCGGACCGGTGGGCGCGACGCTGGCCCACATGTCGTTCAACATCCTGGGCTGGTCGTCGTGGCTGCTGCTCCTGGGACTGGCCGCCGTCAACGTCCTGGTCGTGACCCGACGCAAGGTTGCCGACCGCGTGGGCCCCGCGCTGGGTTTTGCGCTGCTGCTGGCGGCCTCCGCGGGCATGATTCACAAGTTCGCGCCCGGCATCAGGCCCAGCCCCCCGGTGGGCAGCGGTGGATACACCGGTGCGCTCGTGGCGACCTTCCTGTTCAGCCATTTTGGCCCGTACGGCATGCTGCTCATCATGGTTTCGGCCGGGGCCTTTGGCCTGGAGCTCTGCCACGACGTGCTCACCTGGCCGGTCCGGGAAGCCTCGACCTGGGTGCGGTGCCGGCTCGACCGTCGCCGCGCCGGCAAGGGCCAGGCGCTGCGGCCGGGCGAGGGATTCATGCTTCCCGCGGCCCCGAGCTCGCCGGTCGAGACGCTGCCGGCCTTACCCGATTTGCCGGCTCGCCCCGCCTTCACCGCCGCGACCAACGGGCTGACGCCGGCTCCGCCGCCCGGTCCGTTCATGACCCAGCCGCACATTGCCAACGCTTCCCGGCCGTCCCTGGCCTTCCCGCCCGTCGAGCCCGGTGCGCCCTACGAGCTACCCCCGCGTGGGCTGCTCGAGCCCCCCCCGCCGTTCCCGAACCATGACCACGAGACCCAGATCCACGCCCGGGCAAAGCTGCTGGAGCGGACGCTGCTCGATTTCGGCTACAAGGTCCGCGTCGTCCAGATCGACACCGGCCCGGTGATCACGCAGTTCGAGATCGAGCTGGAAGCCGGTCTGAGGGTATCGCGGGTCATGAGCCTGGCCGACGATCTGGCCATCGCCCTGGCGGTGCCGAGCGTGCGAATCGTGGCGCCGATTCCGGGCAAGACCACGGTCGGCATCGAGGTCCCCAACGATCGCCGCGTCGTGGTCCGGCTCAGCGAGGTGATCGCGAGCGTCGAGTCGAGTACCCGGCCGAGCAAGATCCCCTTGTATCTGGGCAAGGACGTGAAGGGAACACCCATGGTGTTCGACCTCGCGGACATGCCTCACCTGCTGATTGCGGGGAGCACCGGAACGGGGAAGTCGGTCTGTTTGAACGCGATGATCCTGTCGATCTTGATGACCAAGCGGCCCGACGAGGTCAAGATGATCCTCGTCGACCCCAAGAAGGTCGAGCTGTCGCAGTACAAGAAGATCCCCCACCTGATGCATCCGGTCGTCACCGACATGAAGAAGGCCGAATCGATCCTGGCGTGGGCCTGCGAGAAGATGGACGAGCGGTACGAGCTCTTGAGACGGGCCGAGGTCCGGAACATCCAGGGTTATAACCAGCTTGGCGCGGCCGAGCTGCTCGAGCGGATGCGGCCCGAGGACGACGATGAACAGAAGCGCATTCCCACCTACATGCCCTACATCGTCATCGTCGCCGACGAGATGGCCGACCTGATGATGACGGCGGCCAAGGAGGTGGAGCAGTACATCGTCCGCCTGGCGCAGCTCGCGCGCGCGGTGGGGATGCACCTGATCCTCGCGACCCAGAAGCCCGTGGTCGACGTGGTCACCGGCTTGATCAAGGGAAACATGCCGGCCCGGATCTCGTTCAAGGTCGCCAGCCGTGGTGATTCGCGAGTGATCCTCGACGAGATCGGCGCCGATCGGCTGCTGGGCAACGGCGACATGCTGTTCTTGATTCCGGGAACGTCGCAGATCGTCCGCTCGCAGGGGACTTATGTTTCCGACGCTGAGCTGAAGCGGGTTTGCCAGTACCTGGAGCGCTATCCCGTCGAGTTCAGCCGCGAGGTGATGCAGCACCAGGTCAGCGGCGCTCCCGGCAAGGACCGGAGTGCCGGGCTGAAGGATCGCGACGAGCTCTACGAGCCGGCCATCGAGATCGTGATCCGCGAGGGCCGCGGCTCGTGCTCGCTGTTGCAGCGGGCCCTGGGCATCGGCTACGGCCGCGCCGCGCGACTGGTCGACTTCATGGCCGAAGACGGCATCGTCGGCGAGTTCAAGAAGGGCGAGCCCCGCGAAGTGCTTTACTCCTGGGAGGAATGGGAGGCGCTCAAGAACGGAACAGGGTCGCCGCCCGGAGCGGCGGCGTGATGCCACAGGCCCGTTACTCACTACAGACCTCGTCACGCCACCGGCTTCGCCGGCGAGGGGGCAACCAACTGGTTCAGCGCGTGGGCCTTCCACCTCGTGCCATTCCAGCGGAGGTCGTTGATCGAGGCGAAGTCGATGGCGATGCGGTCGAAGTCAGCGGGCTCGAGACCCTCGAGCAGGCTCAGCAGGACGACCCGGATCACGACGCCATGAGCGACGACGATCAACGTCTCACCGCGATGACGAGTCCGCAGTTCCTCGAAAAAGGGGAGGACGCGGCGGCGGATGTCGGCGAAGGATTCGCCTCCCGGATGGGTGAACTCCAGGTCCCCGGACATCCAGCGCCGTTTGGACTCGGCGTAGATTTCCCACCCTGTTTCCCGGCTCAAGCCGGAGAGGGGGCCAATCTTTCGCTCATGAAGTTGCGGCACGATGACCGAAGTCAAGCCGCAGGCCGCGCCGATCGGCCTGGCCGTGGCAACAGAACGCTGCATGGCCGAGCAATAGAGAGTGTGCGCTCCATGATCTTTCAAGCTCTCACCGAGCCGCATAGCCTGGTGCTCGCCCCACGCGCTGAGGCCGATATCGGATTCGGCCCCGTGGAAGACATCG
>JBAUOX010000613.1:0-1921 GCA_049579985.1 Isosphaeraceae bacterium
CGGGGCCCGGGATCGGGATGCGTGGCTCCGCCCACGCGAGCAGGAGGCGGAGCTGCTTCGCCTGCTCGACCAGGCCGGCATGGCCGTAGTGACTGCCGGCGCAGGTCAGGACCTTGCGGGCCAGGCACATCTCGGCGAGCTGGTAGATCGGCCGCCGCTGGCGGGCTCGGGTCAAGAGGGGCGCGGACTTGATGATCAGGCTGATTCCCGAGGGGGCGTCGTCGTACTGGAGCTCGAGGGCCGAATACGGCAGGTTGACGGCCGTCGCCGTCTGCTTCACGTACTTCTCGAGGTCGACCCAGATCGACTCGATCGCAAGCTGGGCCTGGAGATATTCGGCCGAGGGCTCTCCTCCGTCGGCGTAGCCTTCCCCGGTGTATCCGGTCCCGCCACGGCAAAGTCGCATGAAGCGTCCAGGCCCGATCTCCGGCGTGAATGTAGGACTGACGTTGCGGAAGACTCCAATCGGTCGACCGTACTTGCTGATAAGCTCGTCAAGCTCTGATAGCCGATCGTTGATCCGAAGCTCAGCTTTACGTAGGAACGTGCCTGGTCCAGGCGTCCAGAACTGTCGAACCGGAGCTCGATAGTGCAGGAACGCGAAGGGGATGCATCCGTATGTATTCTTCTCCTCGGTCCTGGCCTGGATCGCCACCCGCGCCCCGGCGGTCTTGTCGGCGCTGTACTGGTCGGTCAGGAAGGTGCGGACCTCATCCTCGAACCACAGCTTGTACCGCGTCCGCTGATTGTACCTGTCGATCGTGACGACTGCGAACGCCTGCCGGGGGTCCTCCGGGTCGGTGAAGACCGTGAACTCGTCCCCGCCCCAGAGCTGCAAGTCGACGGGCTTGTCCGGGTCGTTCGTGCACTTGACCTGCACGGCGCAGACGTCGTTGAGCGTCGCCTGGGCCTCCGCGTGCTGCATCACGCAGTCGATGTGGTTGGTTTCCCAGACTTGCTCGAGCAGGGAGTCCGCGAGGCCCGACCCCGCACGCGGGGTTTCCCCCGCGACGACAGTCCTCTGAGGGCCTGGATTGTAGGTGTGTTCGCATAAGCGATCCACGGCCTGCTGTACAAAGCCTGACTGGCGCTTAGGGCGGCCGGCAAAATCAAACTCAGTCTCAGCTTCGCGCCGCGGCTGATAGCGGTCTGATTCGAGATCATAGAACGCCTGGTTCTCGATAGCCGACGCCAGCCGCGGCCGGTGGTTGCGCAGGCCGGACTCGACTTCCTTCACGATCCACGTTTTGTCGTCGGAGCTGAAGCTCCCGCCCACATTCGGGAGGGCGGGGAACAGTCTCGGGTCCGTATCTGCCATAATGATTCTTTAGCTTCACGGATGGAAACATCAGCTGCAAAGGAAGTACGGTTTAACCCTGGACCAGTTCACGGAAATGCTTCGGGCTTGCGGTGGCCGGTGCCAGTGTTGCAAAATCCCGTTTTCCGAGATCCTTAACGAGCAACCCCGCATTGACCACGCGCACTCGTCTGGACGCATAAGGGGACTGCTTTTCCATCAATGTAACGTTATCCTTGGATTCGCGAACGACAACCCCAAGGTTCTCCGTGCCTGTGCTTGTTATCTCGAACTCGAACGGAGTGCCTCAGTCGAAGGCGAAGCTTTGGATCAAAGCATCACCGGAATCAGGGCTTCGGCCAAGCTTGATCAGTAAGTCCTCTTTTGGAATGAGTCGTACTCGTTGGCCGACGAGATCGTAAGTCAGTGCGATCAGGTCTTCCCGGAGGAGTGCGTACCAACCTCGTGGGGGAATGGAGAACGGGATTTGCCGGCTCGTGTTCGGGTACCGGTTGTCGGTGTGCCGGTCGGGGTTAAGCCGATCGTGGAGCCGCCAGGCGGCTTCGGTGCGCAAATTGGTAAATCGACCGGGTTCTCGCGGACGTCCCGCTCCCGCGTACCGGA
>JBAUOX010000614.1:0-5437 GCA_049579985.1 Isosphaeraceae bacterium
ACGTGTTTGCCGTTGCTCTCCATCGTCAACTGCTGCAAGTAGGCCGGGAATCGCTTCAGGTACTGCTCGTACGGCAGGACTGCAACGGTCTGCGCGCCGAAGAAGTCGTTGTACCAGATGGCCAGCAAACCCATCAGCACCGGCAGGTTGCGCTCGAACGGCGCGGTGCGGAAGTGCTCGTCCATCTGATGGAAGCCGCCGAGCAGGGCTCGAAAGTTGTCCGGCCCGATCGCAAGCATGGTCGACAGGCCGATCGCCGAATCCATGGAATAACGCCCGCCGACCCAGTCCCAGAACTCGAACATGTTGGCGGTATCGATGCCGAATTCGGACACCTTTGCGGCATTCGTCGAAACCGCGACGAAATGCTTCGCCACGGCTTTGGCATCGTTGCCAAGGCCCGTCAGCAGCCAGTCACGCGCGCTCTGAGCGTTCGTCATCGTCTCCAGCGTCGTGAACGTCTTGGACGAGACGATGAACAGTGTCTCCGCGGGATCGAGGTCGCGGGTCGCTTCCACCAGGTCGGTGCCGTCGATGTTGGAAACGAACCGGAACGTCATGGCCCGGTCGCTGTACTGCTTGAGTGCCTCGTAGGCCATCACGGGCCCGAGGTCGGAGCCGCCGATGCCGATGTTGATGACGTTGCGAATGCGCTTGCCGGTGTGGCCCTTCCAGGTTCCACTGCGGACCCGGTTGGAGAAGTCCGTCATCTTGTCGAGCACGGCGTGGACCTGAGGCACCACGTTTTCGCCATCGACGACGATCGATGCCCCTTTCGGGGCGCGCAAGGCGACGTGCAGGACGGGGCGGTTCTCCGTCACGTTGATCCTTTCACCCCGGAACATGGCGTCGATCCGCGCTCTCAGGCCGGATTCCTCTGCCAGTTGCAGGAGGAGCTCGAGGGTCTCGTCGGTGATGCGATTCTTCGAGTAATCGAGGAAGATACCCGCAGCCTCGCGCGTCATCCGCTCGCCACGCTCGGGATCATCGGCGAACAGTTTCCGGAGATGCAATTCCCCGACCTTATGATGGTGGGCTTCGAGTGCTTTGCAGGCCGGGCGCAAGTCGCTGGATTGAAGACCTGTCGTCATCCTCGTACTCCTTTCGTTGCCTTCTGGTTCTCAAGAGTGGCGATCTTGGAAGCGATTACCACCATGAGTTCATCCCAGGACTTCACGAATGACTTCGCTCCTTCGTCCTGGAGCCGGTCGGCCAGGTCTTTGATGTTGATGCCGGCCTTGGAGAACTGGGCCAAGACATCCTCGCAGTCGCCGCCGTCGGCAGGCAGGCTCGTGCCAAGCCGGCCGTGTTCGGCGAATGATTTCAAGGTGCCCTCCGGCATGGTGTTCACCGTGAACGGAGCGGTCAGGGCCATGATGTACAGGACATCGGAAGCCTTGGGGTCCTTGGTACCCGTGCTCGCCCAGAGCAGGCGTTGCGGGCGGGCGCCGGCGTTGTAGACGCGCTGCCAGCGCGGTGAACCGAGCAATTCGCGGTAGGCTTTGTACGTGCGCTTGGCGATCGCAATGCCGAGCCGGTCGTTGAGCATCTCCGGCACCTTGCCCATGACCGCGGTGTCCCAGCGGCTGATGAACACCGAGGCCACGGAGCCCACGTAGGGCTCGAGCCCGTTTTCAATTCGCCGCTCGATACCGCGCAGGTATGCCTCGGCCGCCTCCAGGTACTGCTCTCGAGAAAACAGGAGAGTCACGTTGACCGGAATCCCCGCAAAGATCGCCTCTTCAATGGCGGGCAGACCTTCCTTCGTACCCGGGATCTTGATGAAGAGATTGGGTCGGCCCGCCCGGCGATGCAGGTCTTTCGCCGCGGCGATCGTGCTTGCCGTGTCGTAGGCCAGCAGGGGCGACACTTCCAAGGACACCCACCCGTCCACGCCGCTCGTCTTTTCCCAGATCGGCCGAAACAGGTCGGCCGCTTCGGTGATGTCCGCGAGCGCCAACTCGAAGAACAGTCCCTCACCCGACTTGCCTTCCTCGAGCTTCCGGCGGATCGAGGCGTCGTAGGCGGTGCTGTTCTTGATGGCGTGGTCGAAGATCGTCGGATTCGAGGTGAGTCCTGTCACTGACAGCTCGTTGATGTAGTGCTTGAGCGTTCCCGTCGTCAGCAGGTCGCGTGTGATGTTGTCGAGCCAGAGACTCTGGCCCAGGTCGTGCAGTGCTTCGGTCGCCTTCATCGTGTTACCTCGGAAAAACAGGGAGATTGGTGAGGAGAAGACCGGTTTGACGTTTCTGTCAGGTCCCGCAGCCACTGAAAGGCGGAGGCAGAGAGCATGTCGTCGGTGCACCTCCAGCGCCAGTTGCCAAGGGGGCTGCCCGGCACGTTCATCCGGGCCTCCTTGCCCAGATTGAGCAGATCCTGCAACGGAGCCATCGCAAGCGCAGCTATGGACGACCACGCCAGACGCACGAGCTCCGGTGCCGCCTCGCCTTCGTTGCCTGCTTGTCGATTCAGATATCGCCACATCTTCCGCCGCTGTGAATCCGACGAGTCCTCATACCAACCGCGAGTCGTGTTGTTGTCGTGGGTCCCGGTGTACACCACCGCGTTGGAGACGTAGTTGTCGGGGAGATAGGGGTTATCGAGATGGCCGTCGAAAGCGAACTGGAGGACCTTCGTCCCGGGAATGTGAAACTGGTCGCGGAGGGCGTAAACGTCGGGCGTGATCAGGCCCAGGTCCTCCGCGATGAAAGGGAGATTGCCTAGCTCTTTCTGTACCGCGCGGAAGAACTCGGCGCCGGGACCCGGCACCCACTCTCCCGATTGGGCCGTCGCCGCCCCGGCGGGTACGTGCCAGGCAGCCGCAAAGGCGCGGAAGTGATCCAGTCGAATCGCGTCCACGTGGGCCAGCAGGGCTCGTAATCGATCGATGCACCAGCGATAACCGGTCCCGCCAAGCACCTTCCAGTCATAGACGGGGTTGCCCCAGAGTTGCCCCTGCGCGCTGAAGTAGTCTGGAGGCACGCCGGCCACGAAGCGCGGGCGGTGCTGCTCATCCAGTAAGAACAACTCCGGGTTGGCCCAGACATCACTCGAGTCGGGGGAGACGAAGAAAGGCAGGTCGCCGATCAGGTGCAATCCCCTGGCCCTGGCGTGCTCCTTGAGGCGTGCTCCCTGGCGGAACAAGAGGAATTGTGCGAAGCGAGTCTGATCGATCTGTCTGGCCAGATCCAGTCGGGCCTGCGCCAAGGCAACCGGATCGCGCCGGACCAACTCCGGCGGCCACTCGAGATAATGCAAGCCTCCGAACCTGGCTTTCAGCGCTCGGAAGAGGGAGTAGTCGTCCAGCCAATGTGCCTGCTCGCTGCAAAACTGCTCGTACGCGGGTTTCAGGTCTGCACGCGCCCCGGCGCGAAAGTTGGTCCAGGCTGTCTCGAGCAACCGATGCTTGAACGGAATGACGACCTCATAATCGATGGAAGTGGCCGAGAAGGAATGCCCCACACAATCTTCCCGGCGCAAGAGTCCATCCTTGATGAGGAGGTCCGGGCTGATCAGGAGGCCGTTGCCGGCAAAGGACGAGAGCGACTGATACGGTGAGTTGCCGTACCCCGTCGGGCCCAGCGGCAGCGCCTGCCACCACGTTTGACCCGCCTCGTGGAGCCGGTCGACCCACGCCAGCGCGGCCGGCCCCAGATCGCCGATGCCGTAGGGCGAGGGCAGCGACGTGACGTGCAGCAGCACGCCCGAAGCGCGGTAGTCCGGCGGAAACGGGGGAAGACTCGTTGTGGACCTGTTGTCGCTCATGGTCGTCATTCCGCCCTCTCCGCTCGGCGTTGCCGTAAACGAGATCAACCCAGCGCCGTCCCGGCGGTCTCCCCGATAAGGACAACCACGGAACGGGCGTCGACGCGATATTCCATCGAGGTCACCGCGACTTCCCGGCCGGGCTCGACGATATCATCAGGGCTCTCGAGACCTGTGTCGATCGCCCGCTTCCAACCGCCCGACCCGCTCTCCTGGATCGTGAATCTCAGCGGCTCATGGTACGCGTTGATCATCACGTAGAGGTCGCAGTCGCCCTGCGAGGCCCCGAGCAGGCAGTACGCGAGGCTGTGCGAGTTGTAGGACAGGTCGGTCGAGTCGCCGACCCCATGCCAGCGGATGTCGTCGCGCCAGAATCGGCTGCGTCCGAGGGTTGGATGGGCCTTGCGGAATGCGATCATCTGCTTGACGAAGCGGAGATGATCCGCATGGGCTATCTGACGCGACCAGTCCAGCCATGTCGTATCGTTGTCCTGGTTATATGGATTATTGTTGCCGCGTTGGGTTTGCAGAAACTCGTCGCCCGCGGTCAGCATCGGGATGCCGTTGGCCAGCAGCAGCAGGCAGACCAGGTTCTTCGCCTGCCGCTTGCGAAGGGCCATCACATCGGCGGGCACTCCCTCGTCTCCCTCCCAGCCGCAGTTCCAGCTATAGTTCTCCGCTGTACCATCGGAGTTCCCGTGGCCGTTGGCCCAGTTGTGCTTCTCGTTGTGTGCGACGGCGTCGTAGAGCGTGAAGCCATCGTGGCAGGTGACGTAGTTGATGCTCTGGTACGGCCGCCGGGAATCGTGGGGGTTGTCCGGGAAGAGGTCGTCGCTGCCGTAGAGCCGGAGCATCAAGGCGCCGACCATCCCCGGATCGCCCCGGACGAAGCGGCGGAGATCGTCCCGGAAACGACAATTCCATTGATGCCAGAGTGCGCCGGGGAACTCGGTCCCCAGTTGATAGGCCCATCCGGCGTCCCAGGGCTCGGCGATCAGGTGGGCGTCGCGCAGGATCGGATTGGTGCGGATGGCGGTCAGCAGCGAATCGTCGGCACTCGCGAACGAGCCGTCGGGGTTGCGGGCCAGCACGGACGCGAGGTCAAACCGGAACCCGTGGACGTGCATTTCCGTGACCCAACACCCCAAGCTGTCCAGGACAAGGGCTCGTACGACGTTGTGCGAACAGGCCAGCGTGTTCCCGCAGCCGGTGTAGTCGCGGTAGGGGGCCCGCGGGTCATCGGACATCAAGTAATACGAAGTGTTGTCGATGCCCCGGAAACTGTACGTCGGCCCCTTGAGGCCCGCCTCGGCCGTGTGGTTGTACACAACGTCGAGGATGACCTCGATGCCCGCCTCGTGCAGCGCTTTCACCATCGCGCGGAACTCGTCGTCCGCATGATGCGGATCAGTCGCGTACTCCTGGTGCGGGGCGAAGAAATTCAGCGTCATGTACCCCCAGTAGTTGCCCTCCTGCGGATCGAATTGTTGCACGGGGAGCAGCTCGACCCTCGTGACACCCAGTTCCTTCAGGTAGGGGATCTTGTCAACGACCCCGGCGTAGGTCCCCCTCCTCTCGGGGGCGAGGCCGCTGGTCGGGCTCCGCGTGAAGCCGCGGACGTGCATCTCGTAGATGACCGCGTCCGACGACCCGTGGTGAGGTCGTCGGTCAT
>JBAUOX010000615.1:0-1779 GCA_049579985.1 Isosphaeraceae bacterium
CTGACCTGATGAAAAGTTGGTCTTGACCTGCCAAAGTCACCTTGCCCGATTCTCCGTCTTTTGTTGCGCTAGAGCGGGTTTAGGGTGTTCCCAAGGACGCGGCAACAGGAGTGACGCATGGATGCTACCCTTTCAGGCGAAACAACGGCTCAGGCTCCGAAGCAGACAACCAAGGAGTACAAGAGCCCACCGCACGCTCTGATCTGGTTCTTCCGGAAAAGCCGGGACCTTTGGAAGAGCAAGTACCAGGAACTCCAGGCCTCAATCAAGCGGCTCAAGAACCGCGTGGCCGATGTCACCAAGAGCCGCGAGCAGTGGAAACTCAAGGCGGAGCAGACCAACAACCAACTGACCGTCCTCGAAGCCGAGAACGCTCGTCTGCGCGCCCAGATCGCAACGTTGGCAGAAAAAAAAAACGACCAAGCCGTCCAAGGGCTAACGTTCGACTCGGCTGAGCAACACGTACCTTGCGGCCAGCAGTATTCCGTTGACATGGTGCAACGGTTCGTGTCGCTGGTCACCGTTTGCGGTACGTCCCTGCGTTGCGCTGCCAGCGTGATAACGCTATACGGCCCGTCGGCGCGGTACGACGAAACCGCCCCCGATTGGTCGACCGGCCGACTGTGGCTCTTGCGGATCGGCCTAGCGGCCCTGCTCCGTCCCAAGGTCGTCGCCGAGGACTGGGTCTGGATGATCGACCATTCGATCCAGATCGGCCAGTGCAAATGTCTGGTCATTCTTGGCATTCGGCTGAGCGAGCTTCCCGTGGGCCAGCCGCTGTGCCATCAGGACATGGAATTGATTGCCCTGGAGCCGATGACCAACGCGACCAAGGAGACCGTGGACGTGTGCCTGGAGGATGCCGTGTCGAGAACGGGCGTTCCCCGCACGATTGTGGATGACCACGGGGCCGACCTCCACGGGGGGGTGAAGATGTTTATCGATCGCCATCCCGAGACAGACGAGATCTACGACATCAAGCATATGGCAGCGTGCTTGCTCAAGGCTCGGTTGGAGAAGGACGAGCGGTGGAAGAGTTTCGCCAGCCAGTCGGGACTGGCGAAGTCTGCGATCCAGCAGACCGAGCTGGCGTTCCTGGTGCCGCCCAGCCAACGGTCAAAGGCTCGCTTCATGAACCTGCATGAATTGGTGAAATGGGGTCGGGAGACGCTCGCGTTGATCGACGATCCATGCAGGCTGGAGGCGGCGCCGTTCAAAGTGTCGATGGAGCGAGTGCGGGCCAAGCTGGGCTGGCTGGTCGAGTTTCGGGAGCCGCTGGCGGAATGGTCGCAATGGCATGAAGTGATTGAAGCAGCCCTGAACTTTGTTCGGTGCCGGTGCCTGTACGTGGGAGCGGGAGTGGATATGGCGGCGGCTTTGCCAGCGGTGTCGGCAAGCACCGCTATTGAGTTGCGCGAGGAGTTGATCAGATTCGTGACGGTCGAGTCGTCCAAGGCGCGGATCGGCGAGCGCCTGCCCGGGACGACAGAGGTGCTGGAATCTTGCTTCGGAAAGCTCAAGGGGTTAGAGGATGGACAATCCAGGAGCGGCTTTACCGGGCTGGTGCTCAGCCTCGGGGCGATTGTCTCGAAGCAGACAATTGAAACGATCGGCGAGGCGCTTGAGCGATGTCGGGTTAGGGACGTCTGGGACTGGTGCCGAGAGAAGTTGGGAGTATCGGTTCAATCCCTGCGAAAACAGGCTTACACCAAGACAAAATGCGCAACAAATCCCGGATGAACGAGAAGTCGGCACAAGGCCAAGTTTTCATCACGTCAG
>JBAUOX010000616.1:0-2070 GCA_049579985.1 Isosphaeraceae bacterium
CCAGCTTCAATGGGGCCACGGCGATGGAGCCGTGGAAGAGGGTACGAATCGCTTGAGATTGCGGGTTCTTGCGTAGCTTCAATGGGGCCACGGCGATGGAGCCGTGGAAGAGAGCCCGCCCTCCGGACCGTTTGGAGCAAAGGACTTAGGACCGGGTTTGCGAGAGGGTCGACCCGCGGGGGTGTCAAACCGATCGCGAGCTCCGGAGATGAAGTCGTAAAGTCCAAAGGGAACGGGGCTTGGGCGCAGCGAGAGGCACCTGCGAGGTGTTTTCGAGCTAACATCCTGATTGCCAAGGAGCTGTGGCGAGAATGCGGCCTGATCCATATTTCAGCACCTCACCGCTCGCAAGTCAAGGGTTGAGAAAGGCAGCACCAGCCGGCCAGGCTGGCGCCGTACTCGGAACGTGGCGCACAGGCGCTCCACTCGGCACGACAGCCTACTCCAAGACGCCCGCTGGAGGGAAGAGCCTCAGACCAAAATGGCACGAGCGGCCCAGGGCGATGGGGCACGCGACAGGTACGGGGAAGCCCTCGACGGTCCGGTGGACGGACTGGAGGAGCAATCCGCCGTCAGCAGCCCGCGAACAAGCCAAGGCCGTGCAAACGCCCGCCCCCGAGGCAGATCGGACCGGGCATCGCGAGGGGCTTGCCTGCGGAGTCACGCCAGGTGATCCGTACATGGACCCGCCGGAAGCGACGAAGCTTCTCGGGGTAATTGTACCGGACCGCAAGATCGGTTCCCGGCCAGAACCCGACCCCCCGCCACTGGATCTCGGCGGACTATGCGAGTTCCTGGCAGTACCCAGCCTGTCGGATGGCCTTGCGGAGCAGAAAAGCGATGCGGCGGTCGAGTTTATCCAGCATCTCTTTCTGCCCGAGCTCATCGGCGTGCCCGGGCCCCTGCTGCTTGCCTACGAAGAGCCTCCTGCGTAGCTTCCCGGGGATCATCGTAGCCCGGAAGCATAACTCCGCAATCCCTATCGTCTTGCCTCATTTGACTTGCATTCGGACTTGGTTAGTCCGATTCTGCCTATGGTGAACCGACGTCTATCACCTGTCCCTCGCGCCAGTTCGGATGATGCGAGGCGACGATGACGGCTCCAAGGCGAGGATCGAAGACTGCAATGGCTCCCGCTGGGGAACCATGTAATCGGTGAAATGCCATGCCGTAGCGCCAAATTGGGGCCCGGCCTTCGATGACAACGAGCACCCCGCGCGGAATCGCTGCCATGGGCGGCAACGGCTCGTCGGGGGTGATGGGGTGATCGACGCCGATGGAGTAGAAAACGGTTTCAGGCATCCTACTGCTCCTCTCCACGATCCAGCTTGCCGATTAGTTCTTTGATTTTCTTCTTGATCGTTTCCGCCGGTTGCGGGCGGCTCCTGTATCCCGCGTGCTGAATGTCATTGCGCGTTTCTGCAATTTCGCCAGCCAGCTTTTCATTGGCGGCGTACCACGCTTTTTCGGCTGCTTCACGGTGCTGGTCGCTGAATTCTGGAAAACCTGGACAATCGGACTTGGAGCAAGCGTGCTGGTTGATCCACGCCTCGCGAATTGTGGCGGCTGCTTCTGGATAGCGACCCATTTCCAGGTAGAAGGAGGCGAGAGCTTTGAGGGCCCGCTGGCCGTCGGGCTGCGAAAGGCGCTGATCGGTGCGTAAGGCTTCGACCGTTGTGCGAAGACGGTCGAGGACATCGGCAAGAGGGGGTATGTGTCGCGGCAACACTTCTTTGGAACGTTGCAGTTCATCG
This sequence comes from Isosphaeraceae bacterium, assembly GCA_049579985.1. Taxonomy (GTDB): domain Bacteria; phylum Planctomycetota; class Planctomycetia; order Isosphaerales; family Isosphaeraceae; genus Aquisphaera. Next base: position 1,755 of record JBAUOX010000616.1, read on the forward strand.
AGGAGTTGGACGACAGCGCTGGGATTCTTCGGCGGGCCTCCGAGCAAGAGTGACCCAGTTCGCACAGTCTCAATCTCGTTCCCGAACCGGGCTAACGCTTTAGCGAGGTTGTCGATTCCAGGCTCATTCCCTTGTCTTCCACCTAGATACCAGGCTTTTCGCAGGGCCTTGCCGAGGGATTCAACAGCAATGGTTAGTTCTGCGGCACGGCCGGTTCGCAAGAACAGCATCAGGCTCCGAGACCAGTCGAGAAGCTGGACAAACGGCGTAGGCTCATCCTGCGTTTCGGGGGGTTGGCATGACTAGCAGTTCAATC
>JBAUOX010000617.1:0-10102 GCA_049579985.1 Isosphaeraceae bacterium
GTCAAGAAGAGAAGCGTTCGGACGGCTGAATCCACCAGTCCCCGGATGGTTCAAGGAGATCAAGCTGGCGATAGCCGATGCCCGAGAGGCGGGACCGTTCGGTGAATCGATCGGTCAACCCGTAACCGACGCCAACCTGTTCCACCTGGCTCCCCTGGTCTGTCTCTAGTTCCGGCGCAAGAAGCTGGTGGGTCGAGAGGCGGATCGGGTCACGGAAACGGCACTGGCGAACTACGTCGTCAACTCCGACCCCGAGGGGGTGGACCACGGTCTTGAATCGAAGCCGTTGTTGGCGTTTGCTGTCTGTTACGTGACCGCTCATATCGCCCTTGATCTCGTGGACGAGAAACGAGCCGAAGCGATTCTCAACTTCTGCGAGCAACACTTGGAGGAAGGACGATGAAGCCGTGCGAAATCTGGATTGAGCAGTGCGAAGCGACCCGACAGATCGAGGCCGAGTTCGGCACTCAAAATGCCCTCGACTACCTCATCGGGGAAAAGTTCCTGAACTTCCTCCAAGCCGCTGAAACCGACGCCGAGTTCCGGGCTGAGATCCCTGCCTTCGTCGGCGGGATCAAGACGATCTTCGAGACTTGGCAGTTGGCTGAGTATCTGGAGACGGCCCGTCAGTCGGAGCCGTTCGATCCCAGCTTCTACGATGAGGATGAGGATATCGACTCCGAATTCGTCGAAGATGAGCGACAGGATGAGCTTCGCCGTTCCGCCGCCGATCTTCTCTTGGTGGAACAGGCAAGAGGGTGGTTGCTGGAGGGAGAGGACGGTTAGCTCTGTGCCTCCTCGGAAGGTCGCCCACGATCATAATTCTCCACGGCTGCCTCGTACACGGCGATGGCTGCTTTCGCCATCAGGTGCATCGTGTGGCGGGATGGCAGGAGCGGCAACTTCCTGACACCCATCTTCACGATGATTTCGGCGATGGCCTCCTCGATCTTGCCTTCGAGCTTTTCGACGGTCTTGGGGTCCAGATACGTCACCAATCGGATTTCTTCGTCTTGAGCGTCTTCAATTGAGCGACGATGATTTTGATCATCCTGTCAGCAGCGACCTTGAACTCCTCGTTGCCCTTAACCCGGCTCACCGGCTCGAAAAGGACGAACTGGATCGCCGTCATAGCCACAAGACGTTGCAAGGCTTCCAGGGAGGCGTACTGCCAATTCTTCGACCCGAACGGCGTGGGATGGTCGTCTCGCAACAGGGCGTCGATGTCCGCCTGCAAGTCCATGATCTCCATCAGTTTCTTGCGGACAAGCGCTCCGGTCTTTTCAGCGTCAAGCCGCACTTCGTCAGGAACGCTCATAGAAACCTCCATCGTTTATAGGTTGATCGTTCCCATCCTCCCAGACGCTCACGGCACGAACCACTCATCGTCCTGAATGGCTTTCATGCACGCATCCATCGAAAGAGCATCGCCAATGCCAACCCATTCCTTCCCCGTATAACGCATGAAGTAGAGGGCAAACTGGCCGCCACCGAGGGGTTCCATCCGTGCAAATTTCGACTCGAACGTGGGATAGAGGGCGTTCGGGCCTGGGCAGGCGTAGATCGAGAAGAAGTAGAAGTAATTCCTGTACCACTTCGCCCCGATGTCGGTGATGTAGTTGAACTGCGCCTCAACAGGCTGCGGCAGAACATACTTGGGCTTCAACACGTTGTCGATCAAGTCCTTGGCTTTCGTCTCTACCTCGGCCTTGATCGAGGCGGTCACGGACGCTCTTTTCTTTGCCGGGCGGATATTCCACGGCTCTCTTGGTTTTGCCATCGTCATCAGTCCTTTCGACGTTACAGCATCAGGAGGGGTCACTCTCCTTCAACAGCTTTTTCCACCGGCTCTGGGTCGGCCAATCGGTGACCCTTTTCCGACCTCGATCAAAGCCGACGCTGGCAGCCCGATGATGAGGTCCAGTTCCTCGGAGTCGCCGAAAGGGATCACGTCGTCGGCCCGTGAATGCAGGATCACCGTGCCGGGCTTGACCGTCCTCGCCGATCCCCACTGATTCCACGCCGGGCAGAGCACGACGAGCCGGGTGGCCTGCTCCCCATTTCTTGGTCCAGTGATAATGGGAGTTACCTGTTCGTTGATTCAGTAGACGAGGGATCGGGCGGGTCTTCTTCGATAGGCGCATACCTCTCGCAAGTCGCCGAGAATTCGGCCGCGGTGCTACAAGCTCAAGTTCGGGAAGATTGCCGCAAGTGAAGCCCCGCCGGACAGATCGTATAGAGAAAGAGCATCACCCACCGGGATCACAACGAGCACAAAGAGGACGATGCGGGAAGAAGCAACGAGCAAGCACCGGGACGCTGAGCGGTGCGTCATCGCAAGCTCGACGCACCCTACAAGCTACCGGCTACAGGCTCTCGCTCCGTGTTTTCCTTGGTGCTCTTGCTGATCTTCGTGGTTCAACTCCCGGGACTTTCTCGCCCTGTCCGCGCCTGTCCGCCGCATCTGAGAAAGTCCCCAACTTGGTCAATCTGAAGTCACAAGGTGGGTGGCGCTTGATGATGATCGGCGCGCGACCGTCTACCGGCCTTGGTTCCGGACCTGAAGGGCGCGTTGCAGAATGGCGGGGTCGAGCGTGAGGGGTTTCCGAGGCTTCTGCTTTGCGGGGTCCGTTTCGGCCGGGTCATTCGCATCGTTTGGGATCGACGCCGGATCCGCGGCGGCTTCCGTCTCGGCTGAGTGCGAAGGTTCGGCCTTTTTCCGGGCGGGAGCCGAAACAGCAGCCGCGGCTCGCCCGCCCCCGGCCGGCTCGGTCCCAGCCGAGCCGCCCGGCTTCACGACTTTCGTTTCTGGCGTTTGAGTCAACGGCGGCTTGGTTCCGATCTTCGGCTTGGTTCCGCTCACCGCGAAGGGCAGGGGGAATTCGTTGGGCTCGACCGAGCTGTCAGGAATCACGCCCTTCCCCGGGACCACGCGCACAGGCGGCAGGATCTTGTTGGTGACCGGGCCCGTGACGAACGGACGCGCGGCAATACCCATTTGATCTGTGTCCTGAGCGATGCGGTCGCGCTGGCTGGCGAAGCTCTCACCGGGCTCACCTCCTGGCGAACCAGGATGCGATTTCGCCTGCACCACGCCCTCCGCGACGCTCGTAGCCTGAAGCTTGTTGACCCACGTCGCCAGAATTTGATACGCGCGATCGTTGGACCCCTGGAAGATGGGACGCATGTTCGGTCCGCGGCCGTGTGGCCGGAGCGAACTGGCCAGAAGCTCGCTTCGCGGTGGATTCTCGCGGTCGATCAACTTCAGCGACGCATCAAGGTTGGCACGCAGGGCGTCCCTCGTTCGATCCTGCTTGCTCTTGATCTGGACGAGCTGGAACTCGCCGTCGTACCCTTCGTTGTGACAGCGAGCACAGTACGCTTGCAACACGGGGTGAACGTAGCGCGCGAACTCGTCGGTCCGCTTGACCGCCTGCGAGGTGGGCAGATCAAAGATCACCGGCAGGTCCGAGACCCCCATCCCCCGGCGGGCTCCGTAGATGACCGTGGCGTCGAGCGTGTTGGGACGCGCTCCGGTGGGCGTTCGGACCAGCTCTGCCCCGGTTTGCTGGACATCGGGGTCGCGCTGCCGATTGGCAAGGCGGGCCCGGGCCTGATCGAGCGAAGCCAGCATCGCCCGGGCCTGCACATGCTTGGGGCTAAGGTGCAGGATCGCATTGAGTTGCTGCCTGGCCTCGGGCTCCATCTCTTGCTCCAGGCACCAGCGGGCCAGCTTGATCCGCTCGTCGAAATCTTGCTCCGGCAACTGCTCGAGCTTGTAGCTGTAGACCTCCTGGACCGAGGCAAACACCTTCTCCACGCGCTTCTTGGGAAACCGCATGGCGCCGATCGGCTGGGTCACGACGTAGATCGCGTCCTCTTCCGAGAGCACACCTTTCACGATCCGCCCATCGTGCAAGAGCACGATCGCCGGCTGCCGGTCCACGGCGGCACCCCCTGGACTCGCCGCGGCGAAGGCCGGCGCTGGAATAGCCGGGTCGTCCTGATTGTCATTTCCCACCGTCCACCCGGCGAGTCCCAGCGTGGACAGCGCAACGATCAAGAACGTGCTTCTGGACGTCAACATAAGCCGTGCGGCCCTGTATTGCCGCCGGGAGCGAGACTTGGCTCGGCGGTCCGGGACGAGATTTTGCCGGAAATGGTGGCGGGACCGTAGCCCAGGCGCTAGAATTCGTCAAGGTGAAGTGAAAACTCGGTTGCTCTCACGCGGGTATGTATTTTGCTGGTCTCAACTTCGGGTCGCGATGCTCATGGAACCCTCGGAATTGTCGCCGCTCCTGGAACCGCTGCTGGGCAAGATCGTCATTGTCGATCTGATCTCATCGTATGTTTGCCTGGGGACTTTCGTCGCGTGCGGTGCCCAGTTTCTGGAGCTTCATGACGCCGACCTTCACGATTTCCGCGACAGTCCGGCCACGCGTGAGGTCTATGTCCATGATTCCGTTCGACTCGGCATCAGGCGCAACCGGGCACGGGTCCTGATCCGCCGTGCCGAGATCGTTGCCATCACCAGGTTCGACGACATCGCAACTTTCTGATCTCGACATGGCCCCGGCGAACTGATGCCAAATCCCTGCGTACAATGAGAAACGCGCCGCCGCCGCGAAGACACTCCAGCAACGACAGGCAAGACTGCGGAACACCAGCAAACGGCCTGTAGGCGTGATTGATTGCGTGATTAACCCCCGATGTCTCCTCGTGAGGCACACGGATTTTTCGACTGGCAAGGACTCAATTTCCATGTTCAAACATCGAGCGAGGTTTGCGATGCCTCTGGTTGCCTTTGCGGCTCTGGCCGTACCGCAACTTGGGGCTGCCGAGATTCGTGACCGGGCCGGAATATTCACTGCCGAGGCCATCAAGAAGGCCGAAACGGTGCTCGATCGGATCGAGCGACGAACAAAAATCCCGGTTGTGATCGAGACGATCGAAGCGATCCCCGGCCTCGATCGGGATGCATCGGCAACAGAGAAACGACGCGCCGTCGAGCAGCTTGCCGAAAAGCGAGCCAGGGAGATCGGCTATGAGGGAGTCTATCTGTTGATCTCCAAAAACGACCGCGTTTTCTCGCGGGTGCTGGTGAAGGAGCGTTTCGACTCGCTCCTGCCGCCCGAGAAGCGACAAGAGGTTCGCGATACGCTCACCCGCGAATTCAAGGGCGGCCAGTTCGACGAGGGCTTACTGAAGACGACGGCACTCCTGGATAGCGCGCTCGCGGAGGCTCCAGCGGTCAGCGGACTCCGGCGAGCGGTACCGGGGATGCCGGCTCCCAGGCGAGGAGACGCACACGGTGCGAAATTCGGTCTGGGCACTCTCTTCGCGATCGGCCTGGGAATCGTCGGTGTGTTGCTGCTCCTCCGAGTCTTGGGCGGGGTCTTCGGCCGGGCCGGGGGCGGGTATTCCTCGCCGATGGGCATGGGCGGTATGCCTCAGCCCGGAATGGGGCCGGGCCCCGGTTACGGACCAGGACCAGGACCAGGATATGGTGGCGGATATGGAGCTCCAGCTCCCCGCGGCGGTTTCTTCTCGGGCATGCTCGGAGGACTTGGCGGAGCTCTCGCTGGCAACTGGCTTTACGACCAGTTCTCGGGTCACCACGGTGGCGCCGGACACAGTGATGCCGCGGCGTATCCACCCGCCGAATCTCCCGCACCCGCGGACCAGGGGGGCGACGACTTCGTCGGCGGAAATGACGATGGCGGCCAGGGAACCTCGTGGGCCGATCCCGGTGGCGCTGACGCTGGTGGTGACTGGGGCGGCGGCGATGGCGGTGGCGACTGGGGCGGGGGCGGCGGCGATGGCGGTGGCGGTGGCGGTGGAGACGGCGGAGGTTGGTGACACCATCTCACCAATTTTCGGCCGGGAAGATCAACGGACAGGGCTGCGCCCTGTGCTGAGCTGTTTCGCCCCGTAGGGGCACAACAATCCAGCACGGGGCGGGCCCACACACGATGTGGGGAGGCACCGGTGTCCGTAAGTCTGCCGGCGCCGGCTCGCTTTAACACTTGACCCAGCCCGACCCGGCCTGGACTGATTCATGAATCGTATCCCTTCAAGAAAAGAGAAGTTACGACAGAACTTCAAGTCCGATGATCTGCAGGGTCTGCTGGTCAGCTCAGCGACGAACGTCGCTTACCTCACCGGCTTCACTGGTGATTCCTCTGTACTCCTGGTGAGCCGCGAGCGGGAACTCATGATTTCTGACGGACGGTTCACCACCCAGATCGAGCAGGAATGCCCGGGATTGGAGGCCTACATAAGACCGAGCACGCAGACGCTCAATCAGGCGATTGCCCATGTGGCTGGTTCGCTGGGTGTCGAGCGGCTGGGGTTCGAGGCGGCAAACCTGAGTGTGGCGGATTTTCAGACCATCCGCGAGGCGATGGCCGGTGTGACGCTGGTGCCGACGACGGATCGAGTCGAGCTTTTGCGTCAGATCAAGGACGAGCAGGAGATCGAGGCGATCCGGGAAGCGATTGCCTTTGCGGAAAAAGCATTCCAGATGCTCCGGCCCGAGTTGCGGGAGGGGGCCAGCGAGAAGGAAATCGCCGACTTGCTGGAGGCGAACTTGCGGCGCTGCGGTGCGACCGGTTCCAGCTTTCCGCCAATCGTCGCCGTGGGATCTCGGGCCGCCTTGCCTCACGCACGGCCGACGGAGACATCGCGGATCGGCGATGACCATTTCGTACTCCTGGATTGGGGAGCGACCGGCCGACCCTACAAAAGTGACTTGACTCGAGTTGTGGTGACCGGTAAGGTCACTTCAGAATTTGAAACAATCTACCGAACCGTCCTGTTGGCTCAGGAGCGAGCGATCGCGGCGATCCGTCCGGGCGTGCGCGCCCATGACGTCGATGCCGAAGCCCGCTCCGTCATCGAGCAAGCGGGTTTCGGCCGTTTTTTTGACCACGGTGTCGGCCACGGACTGGGCATGGAACTTCACGAGTCGCCCCGGCTCCGCAAGCAATCCGAGACCATCCTGCAGCCGGGCATGATCGTGACTGTCGAGCCAGGGATCTACCTTCCCGATTGGGGCGGTATCCGCATCGAGGACGATGTCCTGGTGACCTCCGACGGCTGCGAGGTCCTGACTCACCTGGCCAGGACCCTGGACTCGGTTCGTCTTTGAGAAGGACCGATCCGGCGATCAACGCCTGGCCCAGACCGGCCAGGGCAGCTAGACCCGAATTGTCCGTCGATCGATTGCACGTGAAGAACCACCGGTTGCTGGTTCCCGATAGACCAGGACGCGCGTCAGGCGGTTGCCGTGAAACGGAGTGAAGGCATGGCAGAGAAAGCCCGCGATTCCAGCGATCCACTGGACGTTCAAAAAATCCACTATCTCGTCCGCCTTATGAAGCGCTATGATCTGACCGACCTGAACATCAATGACGGTCATGTGCAGATCCGGCTCAAGCGGCGCGGCCCCGAGTCCGCGGCCCCGATTCAGATGGCGCCCATGCAGGCGATCCCTGCGGCCGGAATGCCCCCGGGTTCCCTGCCGGGCGCTCCTCCCGCCGCGACGTTTCCCGCTCGATCGGAGGCTGCCGCCGAAGCGCCGAGCGGCCCCCAGACGATCGTCATCAAGAGCCCCATGGTCGGCACCTACTATGCCTCGAGCGCCCCGGATGTCGCTCCGTTTGTAACGGTCGGCTCCGTCGTGCAGCCGGACAGCACCGTCTGTATCATCGAGGCCATGAAGGTCTTCACCGATATTCCCGCGGGGGTCTCCGGCGCGATCGCCGAGATCCTGGTCAAGAACGGACAGGCCGTTGAATTCGATCAGCCCATGTTTCGGGTCATTCCGGCCTGATCGCAGGCGGCCTGCTGCGGCGGCGGGAAGGCGGAAGCCCGGACGCCTGGCGAGATGCCCCGGGACTGAACCGGAACCTTGAGCCTGACGGCCGATCCTGATCGACGACTTCGAAGCATTGATAAAACCACACAAATAAGGTGATGACTTTCGATGTTTCAACGGGTCCTGGTGGCGAACCGTGGTGAAATTGCGCTACGAGTGATTCGGGCCTGCAAGGAGTTGGGCGTCGAGGTGGTCGCGGTCTATTCCCAGGCCGACCGCGACGCGCCTTACCTGCAGCTTGCCGATCGCGCCATTTGCATCGGTAAGGCCCCCAGCGCTGACAGTTATCTGAACATTCCCCGGCTGATCGCGGCTGCCGAGGTAGCCGACGTGCAAGCGATTCACCCCGGCTACGGCTTCTTGAGCGAGAACCCCCAGTTCGCCGAGATCTGCCGGAGCTGCAACTTCGAGTTCATCGGGCCGCCCCATGAGGCGATCCGCAAGATGGGCCTGAAGACCGAAGCCAAGCAGATCGCCGCCGCGGCCAAGGTGGCCTGCGTGCCCGGGTCCGAGGGAGCCGTTGCCAGCGATGCCGAGGCGCTGGGCCTTGCCCGTTCGATCGGGTTCCCAGTCCTGATCAAGGCGGCCGCGGGAGGGGGCGGCAAGGGCATGCGAGTGTGCCGCGACGAGGCCAACCTCGCAAGTGCACTGCAAGCGGCTCGCAATGAGGCCGCGGCTGCGTTCAAGAACTCGAGTATCTATCTCGAGAAGTTCATCGATCGCCCGCGCCACGTCGAGGTTCAGATCCTGGCCGATTCCCATGGCGACGTGCTGCACTGCTGGGACCGCGACTGCTCGCTCCAGCGTCGGCACCAGAAGCTGGTGGAGGAGGCGACCGCCCCCACGCTGCCCCTGGAAGTCCGGTCCGAAATCGGCCAGGCCGCCGTCCGGCTGGCCCGGACCGTTGGCTACGTCAACGCGGGAACCTGTGAGTTCCTTGTCGACGCCGACAATCGGTTTTACTTCATCGAGGTCAACGCCCGGATTCAGGTCGAGCATCCCGTCACCGAGATGGTCACCGGCATCGACCTGGTCCAGCAGCAGATCCGGATCGCCGCGGGCGAGCCGCTGCCGTATCGCCAGGAAGACATCGTCACCCGCGGCCACGCGATCGAATGCCGGATCAACTCCGAGGACCCGGACAACGATTTTCGCCCCTCTCCCGGCCGGATCACCACGCTGCGGATTCCCGGCGGCCCTGGCGTGCGCTGGGACTCGCACGCGCAGGTCGGGTACACCGTGCCACCCAATTATGACTCCCTGCTGGGCAAGCTGATCGTCCATGCCGCAACCCGGCTCGAGGCCATCGCCAGGATGCGCCGGGCACTTGATGAACTTGTCGTCGAGGGCGTCAAGACGACGATTCCGCTGCATCGCAAGGCATTTCGCAACAAGGATTTCATCGACGGGCGGGTGGACACGACGTGGGTTGAGCGCGTGCACATTCCCCAGCCGAATTGAGCGCAGTGCCAATCTCGATCCGTGATGGCTCGCGGAGGGGACAAAGTTTCCCGACCAGGAACCACCGGCACTCGACCTTCCTCCCGATCTTTTCGGCAACCTCCGGCTGGGAGGCATCGCCGAGGCGATCGAGGAACAGACCGGGATCGAGACCCGCAGCGTCGTCCTCGAATACCTTCAGCGCGGCGGATCTCCCACTGCCCTCGACCGCGTGCTCGCAACCCGCCGGGGCCTCGCCGCCAGCCAGCCCGCGCTCCAGCATCGATTCGGCACCGTCGTGACCTTCCAGGGAGGACAAATCATCGATTCCGCGCTGACAGCAAGCGCCGTCGCAACATACTCTCTCGATCTCTCCTACTACGATGAAGCGGCCGCCTTCTTTTACTAAGCCCTGATCCTTTCCTTGCCCATGTTTCCTAAACCTCAGGGTGCACTGAAGTGGTTCCCAAATTCCTGGGGAAACCGTTTTTTTTTCGTGAAAAGAGGCTTTGGGGATTTGACCTGTGGGTCGAGCGTTGATACGATTAAGTTACCTCCAGTCACCGGGGCTTGATCACGACGGCCGGGGTGAGATGCCAGCAGGCAGCTTGCACCGGCCGATGGTATCGGCGAGACCCGATGAACAAGTGGTGAGGCAGCGGCGTAAGAATGATGACGCCGGGTTTGGGCTCTTTGACAATTCGGTTGATTGCACTCGTCAGCCAGAAAACGAGAAAGCAAGCAAGAACGAGATGGATGAGGCAATCATCCGTCGCGTTGTGA
>JBAUOX010000618.1:0-6667 GCA_049579985.1 Isosphaeraceae bacterium
CAGTTCATCATTCTTGCCCGAAAAGATGAACCGACACCGGATTACGCCCACATTTCCGCCTTGGCCCCGCATGTGCTCATTTCCGCCTTGGCCACCGGGTCCCCGGCAGGGGTGGGCGGCAGGCTCAGACCGTTTCTGGCTGCTTGAACTCCGCGTTTCTCGACATTTCTCAACATTTTACGGGCCATCTGTTCAGGCCATGGATACCCAGCTCGGCGCGCGGCATCGACGGCGGATCCCGGCGGTTCACCGAGGTCGTGTTCAACGAACTATCTCTGCCGGTAGCTGGTTCGGGCAGGGTTCAGGAGACCTTGCCCGAACCAGCACAGCGAATCCGATAGGAAAGAAAACTCGCGTCAACCGCAACTTTGCAGCATGCCAGTCCGGGCCGCGCGGGGTGCTTCGGCCCCTGTATGCCTATCTCTCTCTCTTGCCTGAGGCTGGTCCGCCGAGTAAAATTTCTGTAGAAATCGTTACTCCAGTCCAGGCGGAACACACCGTGAACCTTACACCGACCGCTCAGAAGTTCGTGCTTCACTGGGGCGAGATGGGTCAGGCCTGGGGCATCAATCGAACCATGGCCCAGGTTCATGCCTTGCTGTTTGTCTCGCCGAGCCCGCTCGATGCCGAGGAAATCAGCACGCTTCTGGATGTGAGCCGATCGAACGTCTCGACCAGTCTGCGTGAGCTCATCACCTGGGGCGTGGTCCGCCGGGTGCATATCATCGGTGATCGGCGCGACCGCTTCGAGGCTTTGAAGGACGTGATGGAGACGTTTCGTGTCATCATGGCGGAACGCAAGCGGCGCGAGATGGACCCCACCATTGCGCTCCTGGAAAACTGTGTGCGCGAGGCCAAGGCCGGTGATGATTCCGAACAGTACACGCGGGAACAACTCGACAAGATGCTGGAATTCACCCGGATGGTGACGACCTGGTACGGTCATATCGACAACCTCTCGACACCCGCGCTCTTGCGCCTGTTCAGGGGGGGCGATGCTGGCCAAGCTGTTCACCCGTGGGAAGCCGCGCACTCCCGTGGCGGAGAGCGAGACCGCCGAGGCGGGTGTCGTCACGAGCTGACGGCGAGCGACCGGCCCGCGATTGGCCCACCCGCCAGGCGTGGTCGACCTCAGAACGGCGGAGAGTTGGGTGTGGGTTGGGCCGATGGCGCCTGGGGCAGGGCGCTGGGCCCGGCGGGCTGGGCCGTTTCGCCTGGAGACCTGGACTGCGCGGGAGCGGGAGCGGCAGCCGCTGGCAACTGGCGTTTCGAGCTGCCCTTGGTCGTGGCGGCCCCGACACGTTCCGACCGTTTTCGTTCCAGCGCCTCGGTATAGGATTGGAATGCGTCGTTGTCGAGATAACGGTCGATCAATGCCTGAAGCTCGCTGAACCGGGCCTGGATGTTCTTGGACAGGACGGGCTTTTTGGACTCGGCCTGCTGCTTGGCGGCCTGCTCCCTCATCTTGCTGAGCCGGTCCGCATACAGGTCGCGGGACGGCAGCAGAACATACTCCTTCAGTCCCTGCTCGAGACCTTCAAGGTCCTCGCCCTGGAGGCGAGCCTCCATCCGTTTCTCAAGCCTCGACCGCTGGGCCACGAGGTCGATGATCTCGTCGCGGAGGGCGTCGAGCTGAACCTGATAGCCAATGGACAGGGGCATGGGATCGATCGGAATCTCGCGCTCGTCGGAGCTCTCGCCAGGCATCATCGGGAACTCGACCAGGGGTTCGGCGGTTCCCGCCACCAGCCGGAGAACGACGAGGCCGTCGGCGAATCCAGGCTTCAGCGCGATCCTGCCGGCGCGATCGGTCATGCCCAGCTCGTGAGCCAGGCCATCGGGAACCGCCCGCGCGAAGAGGGTGTAGCCGGCGGCCGGCGCCAGGTCGGGACGATTCACGAACCGGAGCCGGAGCGTGTTGTTGCCGGGCTTGATCCCCAGCGCCGCCAGCGTGTTCGGCAGAGCCACGCGCTGGGTCAAGGGATCGCGCAGGGCACTGACGATTGCGCACCGCGCTGTCGCTCCTTCCGTTTCCTGCGTCTGCAAGTACGTGAAGGCAATCCTGCGGATGGCGATCGAGTGATCCTTCATGGTGATCAGGCGGAGGGGGACGAACACCGTTCCCTTGGAGACGACCTTGCCCAGCTCGCCGGCCGGAGCGATGGACCCGCCTCGAACCAGGAGCAGCGCCCGGCCTCCCTCCTGGCCGGTGATCAGCGCGGTCGGGCTGAATAGCTCGAGTGCGAACTGGAGCATGGCCCGTGGTGCGTCGGCCAGCACGAAGGCCGTGTGCTCCTGGAGCGGCCCCAACCGCCGCGTGGCCGTGTCGTACTCTCGCCCGGTGAAAACCAGGCCCGAGGCCGGCCTTACGGCCGAGACCCGCACCAGCCAGATCTTGTCGAATGTCGGGTCGAACTTGGAGAAGGCCTCGGCCTCGAGCGTCTCGAGGTTGCCGCTAGCGAGCGGACTCGGCGTGACCGCGATGGTGATGATCCAGGGCGGGCCGACAAAGCGACGGACCTGGGCCTGCCACTGCTTGAGCAAGGCAGCCCGACGCGCATGGTCAATCCGGGCGGAGGGATCGAACGAGAGATGAAGCTCGATCCGGTACGGCTGGCGGTCGATTGCCTCGGGCGCGGCGGACGCCGCTGCCGCCGGTATGCCGGGAGTGGATTGGGCCGCCGGCTGCGCCTTGCCCGGAGGCTGCGTCCTGGCCGCGGCGGGACTCGCCTTTGACTGCGTGCTCGCCGGCGGGTCCTCGCGGGAGACGGCACGCCGCGCCACCCAGGCCAGGGCGATTGCCAGGCAGAGGTAAAAGCCCACGGCGCAGGTGCGACTGCGACGCAATCGGCCGGTGCCTGGCGTCTGCCGCGATCCGCTCACCGGGTTGTCCAGGGGTCCTTGGCGATCCACGGTTTGATTTCCCACGATTCGATGCCCTGATAAAGCTGATCGGCAACATCTCCGGGGCCCGTCAGTCGCGTCCTCCAGGCGTAATGATCCACCACCTGCCAGAGCGGAAGCACTGGCAGCTCGTCGCGCGCCTCGCGGTCGATCCGGATAACCAGGCCCCTGGCGGTCGGCACATCGGCAGCCCGTTCGAGCTGGAGCAAGAGCTGGAGAATGCGGGTGCTGCTCGCCGAAGCAAGAGCGTCAGCATCGGGTGCGGCGTCGTAACCGGGGCAGAGCAGCACACCGGCATCCAGAACTGGCTCCTCGCACCGCAGCGCGCGATAAGCCAGGTCGAACCGGCGGCCCGCGCGGAGCTCGGTCTCGAGCTGTGACTCGGGGCGCTCGACGGTCTCGATTCGCACGCCGGCGAACCGAAATGCCTCGGCGATCAATGGCGCCACCGCCTGCGCTTCGGGGATGGCCGGGTATTCGAGCTTGAGCTCGATCGGCGCACCGCCCAGCTCCTTGCGGGCTGCCGCGACCAGCATCACGGCGAGGCTCGTGCTGTGCTCCAGCGGCCTGACTCCGGGGGCATCGGCGTAGCTGCCCTTGGGGAACGGCCCATCGGCCACAACATTGCCCGCATCAGGAGGCCGATGGAGCAGTGTCTCTTCGAGAAGCACGCGGCGATCGATCGCCTGCGAGAGGCCCCGGCGCAGTGAGCGGTTTCTCAAGACCGGGTTCCGGCCGTCGAGCGCGATCATGTGAATCAGGGGCTGGGTGTATTGTCCGATCTTGACGCCGGCAGCGGCTTGGAGGGCTGCGATCTGATCGGGGGGCACATGAGCCGCCATGCTGACCTCGCCCTGGACCAAGGCTAAGACTATGGCCCTGGGATGAGGAAAGCGAAGCTCCCGAATCCGGCGCACCGTTGCCCCAGAGGCGGCCCCGGGCGAGCCGGCGACTGCACCAAGGGCGCGGCTCAGCTCAAGCGAACGGGCCGACGAAGAGACGCACAGAAACGGGCCGTCGCCGACGAGCTGACGACGTTGCTCCATGGTGGCCACGCGGCCGTCAATCCCTGCGTGCGCCGGGCCGACCGGCCACTCGAACCAGGCGCCCAGCTTGAAGAGGGGTCGATTGAGCCGGACCTCGACCCGGGTGTCGTCGGTCGATTCGACACGATCGAGCAGGTCGGCCCACCGCGCCTGGAACTTGGCTGAGCTGGGATCGCTGCGATCGATGAGCGCCCGCGCCACGTCCGCGGCGGTGACCTGGCGGGATCCATCGGACCAGGGAATTCCGCCCCGCAGCCGGAAGATCAAGCGCCGACCCAGGTCTGAAGATTCCAAGGCCGCCGCGAGCTGCCCTGGGGCCTTGCCTGCCCTGGCGTCGTCGCTGTCGGATGAGAGAATCGGCCGATAGACCAGCCGGCTCACGCGCGCATCGGCCGGAGATCGCAGCCACGGGCCGAGGGGCCTTGGAACATCGCTCACGGCAACGTCGAGCGTGGGCACCGCCTCGAAGGCCCTGGTGTAAAGACTCGCGGCGCCATCAAGCGTTGGCCAGATGCGGAGGGCGTCGACCAGGGCATCCAGCCGCTCCGGCCCGCTCCGTGACTCGGCGTCCTTGACGTGCTGGCTGGCCCGGGCGATGAAGCGGTTGCGCAGATCGCGGACAACCGGGTGCTCGGGGGCCATCTCCTGGAGTTCGTTGAGGAAGCGGCGTCCCTTGGCGAACTTGCCCAGCTCGAGGGCCCGGGCGATCCAGCCTGAATAGGCTGATGCGATCCGGTCAAGCAATCCAGGAAAACCGCGATTCCGCGCCAGCAGCTCGCGCAGCAGCCTCAGCCCGCGCTCGTGGTCGCCCGCGAGCAAGGCCGTGCTTCCCTCCGCGAAAAGCAAGCGGTTGACGTGGTCGTCCAGTCCGGTCCAGCCGGGGTTGCGACTCTTCACTCTGAGAAAGCACTCGAACGCCCGGGCAAAGTCTCGAGCCGGCACCAGCCGGCCGCCCTCGGCCAGGAGGATGTCCTCGAAGTACTCAATGCTCTTGATGCCGGATCGCTTCACGGTGAAATCGCGGACCTCGGCTTCCTGGAGCAGATGGATCTTCACCTTACCATTCGCGGCGTCAGCCTCGTCCTCGGCGCGCTCTTGTTTTGGAGTCTTGAACTTCGATGGTTCGCCCGGCAGACCGATGTTGCCCTCGAGGGGGATCTCGGTCTTGGTTCCCTTCAGGCGAACCTTGGTCTTCGACTTGGCAGGCTCCGGTGCGGGCAACGGGCGAGGGCTGACCGGGTCAATGATCAAGATCGTCCCATCGATCAGCGTCAGCCGGTCGAACGGTGGTGAACGAAGCGGGTCGCTGGTCGGGGGGCCGGCAGCCGCGGCGGGCGGCTCCTGTCCGTGCCCCGTGCGGGACGCGTCATGAACCGCGCCGACCAGCCCCAGAGCGACTATCACGGCCACCCGGTAACGGCCCAACCTTGAAGCTTCCATCATGGCGATGGTTCCGCCCTCCGCGTCAAAGCTTCTCGAGCTGACCCGGGATGGAGTGCGACCAGTTGTACGGTCCCGCGCGCCACGGGAACAATTGCATCAGGTCCGACCTGGAGCAAACCTCCGCACGGAAGGACCCCCAGCTCGAGCTGCTGCCGGGCAGCGCCGTCGGCCAAGGATCGCGCGTGGAGGCGCCCTTCGCGGTCCAGAAGCCAGACCAGGTCGTCCTGGATCAGGGGAGGTCCAGCGACAGCGGAGTCGAGCTTGATCGACCAGAGTCGCCGTCCGTCCGGGCCCAGCGCCATGATTCCCCCGGCGCTATCGAAGACGAAGCAGCGTTCGCCGGCCGTCACGGGAGACCCCAGCAGCGGGGCTTCCAGGGGCCAGGCGCCCACCGGGGTCAGGTCACGCGCGGACAGGACGCGAACGCGCTGGTCGGCAGTGGCGACGATCACCGCCCCACCGGTCGTTGCAGGGTCGGCGATGATGCCTTTCTCCAGCAGCTTCTCGGCCTCGACGACCAGGCGAGGGACCGGCTTCTGCTGCAGGGAGAGCCGGCGCACCCGGCCGGCATCGTCAGCCAGAACCACGGTCATGGCGTTGAGCTGGACGGGTGCTCGCCAGCGGCCTCGCCGCTCGCGTTTGTAGACCGGAACGAGCGGTTCGGCCTTCGACTGGGCCGTGACGGGGTCGATCAGGTAAGCCCTGCCATCCGCGCCGGGAATCAAGAGGTTACGCCCCCAGGCCAGGGGCGCCGCCGCCAGCGCCGAGGGAAGCTCGAGCGGACGCCAGTGTCCCGGCGCTTGCGCGTCTGCAACCCAGACGGCAGTCGCCCCGTTACCCGGCGCGATCACCAAGGTTGCACGGCCATCACCCTCCAGCGCAAGGACTTTTCCGGAGGGGACCCGGGCTTCACCGGCACGGGGCAAGGGGATCTCCACGAACCCCCCGGACTGATGTTGCTCGAGCGCGAGGACGGCCTCGCGACCGGTCTGGCCAATGGTCTTCACGGCATCGCCGCCGCGGGTGCGCTCCAGCGGGCTTGGCCAGGGCGCTCCCAGAACGGTTTGCCAGGCGATGGAACCGGCGAGCGGGTCCACGCCGACGAGCGAGACCCCGCCGGTGTGCGGATATTGAAATGTCAAGACCACCCGGCGGCCCGCGGACTGCACCGGCGCCAGGGCCGCTCCGGGCTGACCCAGCGAGGACTGCGACGCGATCTCGCCTCGTTCGGGGTCCAGCACGAAGCGGCCGGACCGCCCCGCGCCCAGCCAGAG
>JBAUOX010000619.1:0-2092 GCA_049579985.1 Isosphaeraceae bacterium
GAGTGGGGCGCGCCAGCGGCTGCCGCGGCAGCAGGGTCTCGAAATCAAAGTCGATGCCTAGCTCGCGAAGCCGGCATCGCCGCTGGGCCGCGACGCGGGCGATCGCACGGCGAGGCTCGGCGTCACGCACCCCGCTGACCGCCGGTCGCGACCGCTTGAGGATTCCGGCTTTCTCGGTGGCGATCGCACCCAGGGTGCCGCCCAGTTGCCGGACGTGGTCGAAGGCGATGCTGGTGATGATCGAGAGCACGGGGTGAACCACGTTCGTCGAGTCGAGTCGCCCCCCCATGCCGACCTCGAGCACGACGGCCTGAACCTGTCGGCGGGCAAAATGCAAGAGCCCCATGGCCGTCGTGATCTCGAAGAAGGTCGGTCCCCGATGGTGAAGCAGGTGAGGATCGTCCAGCTCGAGCTTCTCGACGACGACGCGGACCTCGTCCACCAGCTCGACCAGCTCGCGCGGCGAGGCCGGCCGGCCGTCGATGCAGAAGCGCTCCTCCAGGCGGTGCAGATGAGGCGAACAGTACAGTCCGGTACGAAGCCCGGAGGCCGTGAGCGCGGCCGCCATCATCGCGGCCGTCGAGCCTTTGCCTTTGGTCCCCGCAATGTGAATCACGCGCAGTCCGAGGTGAGGATCACCCAGGCGCCTCAGGAGCTGTCGCATTCGACCCAGCCGCAGCTCGGCCGGAATCCTGGGCATTCCCACCCATTCGTAATTCAGGCGGCCGTACAGAAAGTCGAGGCGATCCTGGTATTCGTCGAGCATGGCAGTTAGGTCAGCTCCCACTCCGCCGGCGCCGGCGACCCTCGTTGGCGCCGAGGGCCGCCAGCCCGGTTCGATGACGACCGGGGCCCGGGACAAGCTCAATCATTCACCGCGGACTCTGTCGCCGGGGAGGGCGACCCCAGCACCGACTCGATCCGGGCGCTCAGCTCGGCGAGCGAGAGATCCTTCGTCCAGTAATCCACGACCCCCAGGGCAAAACCTTCGAGCCGCGTGTCGGAGTCACCTTGGTGCGAGAGGACAACGACCTTGAGCCCGACCCCCTGTGCGGCCCTGCTCAGATGTTCCAGCACTTCCAGGCCGTTCAAGATGGGCATCCAGATGTCCAGAAGCAGCAGATCGGGCCGGTGAGCCATCACGGCCGAGAGGGCCTCTGCGCCATCGGCCGCCTCCCAGACCCGATGACCGGCCCGGCGCAGCCACTGGGCGCAAAGGACCCGTAAGTCGGCATCATCCTCGGCCAGCACGATGGTCGCTTCCACGTGGTTCCCTCACGCGACTTGCCGGCAGGCTTCACCCTGCTCGGGATTCGACGTCCGCAACTGCCCGGCTTCCCCGGGCCGTCCCAGCACGAAAAGCATAACCCAGCATAACCCGCCGCCCGCCTTCTTGGCCATGGGAGCAGGAAGATCGGGAAATCGCGGATGAGCCCGAGGAACTCGACCGCTTCGCCGTGCCCGACGTCGTAACGTAAGCGCGTGATCACCTCGTCGAGCACGAAATCGGACGTCTCGAGCGCAGAGCCCAGGGCCATCAAGGCCTCAAAGTACGATCTGCCGGCTTCGTGATACTGGTCCGACTCAATGATGACGGACAGCCATCCACCCGAGTCGATGAGGACCTTCACGGCTTCTCACCGGCACGCCAATCATGGTGGATCGACGCGTCCGTCGGCCCCTCCTTGACCATGCCGATCATCTTCCGCATCGCCGAGTACCGATCCGTCTCCGGACTTCGAGCCTGGGCGAGACGTTGGCGGAGGAATCCCTCCACCACTTCGCGGCAGAGATCCTGCGCTGATTTGTGCTCGGAGGCCACAACTCCTTTCAAAGCTTCCTCGAACTCGCGATCCAGCTCGATCGTGACCCTGGTCATGGACAAATTCCCCCCACGTGACCGCCATTTCGTTGGAACCTACGCTAACTGAAGGGAACTCGCTCCCAAAAGCCCTCTCGTTCCTCAGGGTACAGCAAGATCCACGGAGAAGGTGGCCGGAACGGCCGGATGAGGGGATTTGCGGGCCAAGGCAAGCAGCTCAGCCCTCATCCGCCCCTGCGGGGCACCTTCTCCCGGGGAAAGGCAGTCGGT
>JBAUOX010000620.1:0-3721 GCA_049579985.1 Isosphaeraceae bacterium
GAACACGCCGAATGGGTGGCGCAGGTCAGACCAGATGAATCGTCTACTCGTAATCGAACAACATGGACGCAAGTCTCTGGGTCTCGTTGTCCCGCACAAAGACGACGATCTTATTCTTGGCGATGGCCTTCTCATAATCGGCTGCCGACATAACCTGCGACCTCTCGCTCAGTTCGGCCTTGAACTCCTTGTAGGGATACGCATAAATCTTCTGGCTCTGGAGGTCAAGCAGCATGACGGGTCGTTTCTTCTCGAATCGCTTATAGAACATGAGGATGTTCGGCAAGCAGTTCTCGGCGGCTTCGACCAGATCGTCGTTGGGGCTTCTGTTCCGTCTCACTCTGGCCATCGCTGACTCCTCAGAATCGTCTCAGGCGCAGGCCGCCGCCGTGATCCTCGTCTTCCTCCTCGACCTTCTCGAACACCTCGTCTTCCTCGTCGTCTCCC
Source organism: Isosphaeraceae bacterium (assembly GCA_049579985.1). Classification (GTDB taxonomy): domain Bacteria; phylum Planctomycetota; class Planctomycetia; order Isosphaerales; family Isosphaeraceae; genus Aquisphaera. Next base: position 448 of record JBAUOX010000620.1, read on the forward strand.
ATCGGCGTTCTAGGGATCAGGTACACGGCACCGATGAGGAGCAGTAACAGTACGGCGGCGGCGACCAAGCCGGTGATCGCACCGGAGACGGCCCCCGCAGTCGCCCGAGCCTGGTCATGCCTGAACGCCGATATGAGGACGCCACCGCACGTCCCGAAGGATGCGGCCCGGAAGGACACCAACCGCCGCTGTTTTTGCGGTAACACGTACGGCCCCAAGAACATCCCGGCGATGAGGCCCAAGAGGCTCCAGGGCAGCGCCACGACCGTCAATCCGGCGACCACCCCCACAAGACCGCCGCCGAGTGAACCGAGGACGGCCCCGAGGAACGCTCCGAAGCGGAGCCGGTTCACGGCACCGGCGATGATCCCGTACCGGCCCAGGATCAAGGCACCGATCATCCCCAGGGGGATGCCGCCGATCAGCGCCGCCAGCCCGGCCCCATTGAACGTCTTGAGGGCTGCCCCGATCGTCGCCCCCAGGATACCACCCCCAGCGACGCAGAGGAGGACCGCCTTGGTGAAGATCAACATACCCGGCGGCGGGATCTCGGACCCGATATCCTGGCCGTCGTCTTCCCGGTCGATTTCGCTCTCATCCCGGCAGGGCCAGTTATAAAACCAGTAGGCGTAGTCCGAGATGAGCTTGAAGTTCGGGTTCTTCCCGGCCTCGATTTCAGCCAGCGTGACCTCGATCTCGTCACCCCGCCCTCGGCCCTTGCAGACCAGACCGTCTTCCACGTCCAGCCCCTCCCGCATGGGATCGAGCAGGCCGGTCACGCTCATGGTGGCCCGCTTGCGGGAGAAGGGGCCGACCTCCTCTTCCCCGCAATAGGCGTTGAACGGGAACTTCAGGTTCGCAGTTAGATAGCGGTGGTAAGCGAGTAGGGTCTCAAGGCTGATCTCCGGGATCGGGTCGTCGTGGGTCAGACCGAAGACCATACGGACCCGATCATCCTGGTCTCTCTCCGACAACGGCGGCGTCTTGATCTGGGTTGGCTGCTCCAATGAGACCTGCGTTCCGTCGTCGGGCTCGATGTCTTCCTCACCCAGCCTCATCGATTCCATTTCTAATCCGTCCCGCTCGCACCTCTTGAGGTAGACCGGATGCATCCCATTCAGGGTTCTCTTGTTCCACTTGATTTCGTAGGTGATCTGGTCGTCTGCCTGCTCGACCTCCGTGACAGTTCCGGTCCAGCCACCCAAAGGGATGTCGGGGAAATCAGGGACGATCACGCCGTACTTGACCCGAACCCTGTTTCCTACCTGGAAGAGAGGGGTGTCTGATTTGTTCTCGGTTCGGTCCATGATTCACTCCTTCGCAGAATCGTCCGCCCGGTCGCTGGGGATGTAGGGAATCAGGCCCTTCCGAAACGCCGCTTCCTGCATATCCCTCGGCAGATGCCGGGCATCGACGATCAGGTCGTTGACCTGGATCATCCAGGCCACCGGGTTCTGATCCATACGGCTAGGCAGCGTCCATTCCGGGTCGAGAGGGTGAGTCTTGAGCAGGTCACGTATCGCCTTGGCCTTGGCGGACCCCGTGGCCTCCGAGACTCCCATCCCCTCGTCGATGTCGGTCATCCTCATGTGGTGAGGCTGGGAGGGGTCGCCGAGGAAGTTCACCCAGCCGACGACCCGCACGATCCCGCTGGCCCAGGACTCCGGCTTGCCGTTTGTTATTGGAGAGGGGCGTTTGCGTGCCAACTTCTCAGCCAAACGGCGACACAGAACGGCATACTCTTCGTTGAGCTTCTCCCGGCAGAACTGGTTCGTCATTGCGACAATCAGTTCAAGAACCGGGCCGACCTCCCCAGGAAACTTGCTCGTTGCTTTGCGTTTTGCCATGTCTTCCCAGTCCTGGTCCTTGTCCGCGAATCGATGTCAATGGTCGGTGTCATCTACGTGAGCGGTACGGCTCAACTCACCGAAGCCGGAAGCCTCGATCCAAATGGAGCTACTTCATTCCCAGTTCAGCGGCGACCCCTGCCACTCGTTTCGCCGCCTCCTTGTTGGACATCCCCCGAGTCTCTTGCAGGAAGCGGATCGCTTGTTCACGATCGCCTATCCTCACCAGCCCGTAGAGCCGCATCTCCCATTTGGCATCGACCCCAGGAGCGGCGGCTTGCAGCCACTCCACACGGACCTTCCCGTCAGGGATGCCGCAGAGGAGAATCCACCGCCGGTCGTCCGGGTAGTGAGTCTTCTTCTACTGGACGAGATCATCAATCATTCCGTGGATGTCATTCGACTTGAACTCGTTCCAGAGTTCTGGATTTTCGGCTTCGATCGTTTCCCAGACGTTGCAGCAGCCCTCTCTGGAATCACCAAGTCCAACACTCTCGTTCCATGCTGCGTTGGCGAAGAATAGCGCAACGTGTGCTGCCTCCGAAGAGGGAACCTTGCGTGGATGGCGAAGAAGAATCTCCGACATCTCCTTCATGATCTCGGACATTTTGCGAGGCTGGGCAGTCAAGGTTTCACCTTTCTCATCTCCCTCGTCGCCTTCTTCGGATCGAAGGCTTCGGGATCGAACGGTCCCCGCCATTCCAGCATTTCCTCGTGCTGCTCATGGTTCGGGTCAGCGATGGCGGCAAGATAATCGACGTAGCCCCAAGATCCACCGCAATCTTCCGGTGGGCAGGCCCGTTCCCCTTCAAGGCAAAGCGGATATTTCACCTTGGGATCGAGTGGCGGAAAGCCCTCGAAAAGAACCTCGTGCCGCCAACCGTCCCCGAAGTCGTACTCGTATATCCACCGGGTTCGCTTGGCCGACTTCGGCAGCAGGTTGCTCAGAACAACTTGCGTCTCGTCCTCGAAGTCCATGTCGAAATCGTCGCCGTCCGGGGCCGGTTGGCTGTACCGCACGCCGTCGATCTCAAATTGGTGCAAGTGGTAATCCCACCAGCCGAACGCAGCTTGGATATACTCATGAAGATTGGCCAGCGTGCAATCGGTAACCTGAATCCGCCGCCAGATCGCCGGTTTGATGTCGAGCAGCGTGATCTTGAATTGGTACAGAAGATTGGACTTCGTGAGGCGTCGTCTGCGGGTCTTCGGGGACATCCAGCCAAAGACCTCTGCGTGTTCCGCCTCGAAGAACTTGATCAACCTTGCCTGGACAGCCAGCAGGCGTTTCTTGTGGACGCTGGGTGCGTACACGGCGGCTTGGCCGGTTTCATCGTTGAGCTTGTTCAGTTCGTTCCAGGTGACGCCAACGATCTGTGTGCCTTCCCCGGCCTGCTTGATCTTGCTCTCAAGGGTCCGGTTCAATT
>JBAUOX010000621.1:0-1854 GCA_049579985.1 Isosphaeraceae bacterium
CGAGGTTTCAATCCACGCCCCCGCGAAGGGGCGACTCCGCCATCCCAACTGGTTGCTGGGGCAGCGGTTGCAAGGCATTTTCCGCGAACCGTGGAGTCCAGGCAAGTTGCTTCACCACTCAAAGTCCAGACTCCGTCCGAGTCGGTTGCGGGAAAGGGGTTTACGGTGATCGCGAACCCCCCAGCCTTTCCGTGTGAGCTTGGGGTTCGCGTCAGACGATCAGCGGGCCATCGATGTCGTAGGCCGGTGTCACACCGTGATGTTCCACCCGGCGAGACGGATCGGCGCCTAGGAAGTAGAACCGAACGCTGTCGACGGCTGGGTCGATGAGACCGAGGAGCCGTTCCCGACACTCGACCCATCGCGCGGGTTCGACCTTCAGCTCGAACACCGAGTCCTGCACGCGCTGGCCGTAGTCCACGCAGATCTTCGCCGCGTGTCGCAGCCGCCGACGACCCTCGGGGTCCGTTGTCTGGATGTCATAGGTGACGAGGACGTACATCAGGGCTTCCCGTAAATGTGGCGTTTCTCAATCTCTCATGGAAGATGTCTCAGCTCTTCCAGAAAAATGGCGGATAGGCGTCCAGGTCTCCTCGCAGCCAGCGCGACAAGAGCCGTGCCTGGAGGTGGGGCAGCAGCCCCACGGTCGTCGTTTCACCAAGGAAGGGGTGGGTCAACGTGTCCCGCTTGCGTTGCTGCCAGGCCACGAGCACCGTCTTCCGGGTGGCGTCGTCCATCACCACGCCGCCTCCGTCGAGGACCTGGAAACCATCGGGCGTGATCTGGCGTCGGTTGATCAGCGAGAACGCGAGGCGATCAGCCAGGACGGGGCGGAACTCCTCCATCAGGTCGAGCGCCAGGCTTGGTTTACCCGGTCGATCCGCGTGGAGGTAGCCCACGTAAGCGTCCAGACCGGCGGCCTCGCACGCCGAGCGAATATCGTGCAGGAGAAGCGTGTAGAGGAACGACAGGAGGGCGTTGAGGCGGTCGAGTGGTGGCTGACGGGTGCGCCGGGTGAAGGCGAAGCCTTCGGGCGTCGGCGGGGTGGTCTGAAGCGCGTTAAACGCCTCGAAATACCGGCTGGCAGCCTCGCCTTCGAGGCCGCGGACTTTGTCCAGGTCGGAGGACCCCGGCACCTCAACAAGGAGAGCGGCCAGACTCCGAGCCTGTGAGAGCAGGACGTCTTTGCGGGCGGAGTCGGCCGCTGGGGCGTCGCGCGCGGCCCGAAGCAGGACGGTCCGCGCATTGGCGACCTTTGCGGCCACGATGTGGCGGCTGAGTTCCAGTGCGACAGGTGGATCGTCAGCCGTCCGGTACTGCTTGCGACGCAGCAGGACGTTGCCGGTGGTTGGCCCCTGAACCGATGCGAAGAAACGGCCATGAAGGCTCAAGAACGAGATGGTCACGCCCTTCTCCGCGCAGGCGGCCAGGCACATCGGTGAGCAGGCAACCCGGCCGAAGCACACCACACTGTCGAGCGTGTGCAGCGGGAACTGGGCGAGGGTCTTACCCTCGCTCCGCACGATCAGGGTGAGACCGCGACGCGCGAGGTAGGCGCCCTGCGTGGTCACGAACAAGGTGTTGAGGTGGGTTTTCATGGTTGTGGCGTCTCCTCCGGTCGGCCGGGGGGGTCGTCCCGGAGCGACTCAGCGATCGACCGGTGAACGTAGTGGCTCACGGACCGACTCTTCTCCGCCAGCTTCGGCACGCAGATCTCCTTCAGCGAGCAGTTGCGACACTTCGGCCCTGGCTCCGCCACGGGGGTCCGGCCGGAGAGGATCAGGCCGCGCAGGCGGGCGACGGTCGCGCGCGTCGTGGCGCGCAAGGCGGCGTCGAACTCGACGAGCACCCGGC
>JBAUOX010000622.1:0-1519 GCA_049579985.1 Isosphaeraceae bacterium
AAAGCCCAGAACGGGAGAACCGCACCATGAGCAGCACGAGCAAGAACCCCGGCCCTCTGGCTCGCAAGGTCCAGTCCGCGATCGCCGGCACCGTGCAGGCCACGCCAGCCAAGCCGGCACGTCCGGAACCGGCACAGCCCAAACCAGTCGCCACGAAGCCAGCCAAGGCCACGGAGCCGGCCAAGGTCAAGCCGCCCAAGCCCGAGCCGGCCGTCGTCGTTAGCGCACCACCCAAACCGCCGGAGCGAAAATGCCAGCCTCGGTGGACCGGACCTGGCAAGCAAGGCGATCTGGTCTGGGAGCAGCCGGGCCGGGATGAACTTACCGAGACGTGTCAAAACGTCTCCGAGATCCCGACCGAGGAACCGAACCCCGGGCTCGTCATTCACGGCCGGCTGGTTCGGGTCTTCCAGGGCTGGAATAACCGGCCCCTGCTGGTTCTGGAAATCCCCCGGGCTACCGAGCGGTGCGAGGGGAAAAAGCACCGACTCGGGGTCCGGTGGTTTCCTTGGAGGTATGATTGGCCCGTCACGGCGGAAACGGCAAGCCGTCGATCGACTGCGGCCAATGGCTATCCATGTATGAACGTGTGGTTGACTATTGATCCAGATAAACTGGCCGAATCGGAGGAGACCTGGCGGACGGCCAAGGCCGAGCTGACGCAGTGGTATGCTGCGCTGGAAGCCAACAAGGCAGCCAAGAGAGCAGCCGTGGTTGACTCAGGAGGCGCAGGATCGTGAGCCCGACCACGAAAAGACTGACCGTCGATCAGTACGACCAGATGGTGGAGAACGGGATCTTACCCCAGACCAATCGCCTCGAGCTGATCGAGGGCCGAATCGTGGAGAAGGCCAGACAGAGCCCGCCGCAAGCGTTCTCTTCCGAATCGTGCCGCGATGCGCTGGCAAGCCTCGTTTCCACCGGCTGGCACGTCCGCTGCGGGAACCCCGTCCGCGTCCCCGCCCGGGACAGCGAGCCGGAGCCGGACGTTTCCGTGGTACGCGGCCAGATCCGCGATTACTGCGATCACCATCCCGGCCCCGAGGATGTCGCCTTGGTCGTCGAGGTCGTCCGGTGGGACGTCGCCGAGGAACGCCGGCTGGCCGCGACGTATGGCGGCGGCGGCATCCCGGTGTACTGGATCGTGAACGTCGCCGGCCGCCAGCTCGAGGTTTATGCCCACCCCTCCCCTTCGGGGACCCAGGGGGCCCGGGCCGGGGGAGCGTATCCAGCCCCCACGATCCTGGCAGAGCCAGAGTCAGTCGCTCTGATCATCCAGGGGCAGGTTGTCGGCAAGATCGCCGTGGTGGACCTGCTGCCGCAAATGAAAGGGGGGTGGCAGGTGAGCATTGCCACAAAGGCACCGGTCAACGAGACGCGGATCGGGTTCACGGGCGTGGGGTTCGATGTGTACGAGCGGCTGATCAGAGCAACGCCTGCGCGGACGGCGGTACGGATGGCCTATGACGGAAAGGACCTGGAAATCATGGTGAAGGGACCGGTCCACGACCATTACGGC
>JBAUOX010000623.1:0-2460 GCA_049579985.1 Isosphaeraceae bacterium
AGCCAGCATCATGCGCTTCGTGAGGGGCGATCAATCGCTCAGACTAGACATCGCCGACCGGCTTGCGGTTTACTTCGATTTGGAGCTTCGGAAGAAGGGGTAGGACAATGGGAAGTCTCTTCAAAAAAGCCGTCACTCGACCGCTACCGTCAGGTGCCGAGATCATCACCCGCCAAGGAGTGCGGCTCGCTCGATGGCGAGACGGGAAGGGAAAGATGAGATCGGCACCAGTGACGACCGGGAAGGACGGGGCCGTCCGCATCCGGGATGAGTCGGGAACCTACGTCGGCCGCTACCGGGACGGCAACGGGCTCGTCGTCGAAGTCTCGACCGGATGCCGGGACAAGACAGCGGCTCAAAGCGTGCTCAATGACCTGGAGCGCCAAGCCGAGCGAGTGCGGGCCGGGTTGCTCACGCCGGCTGAAGCCCGTATCTCCGAGCACTTGGGCAAGCCCATCGCCGAGCACGTTGATGCCTACATTGAGTCGATGAGGGCTCGGGGGGTGGTCAAGATGCATCGCGACAACGTGCACAGCCAGTTGATGCGAGTCATCGAAGATAGCGGTTTCGCTCGGATCTCGGAACTCAATCGAGAAGCCCTGGAGCGATGGCTCGGCAACGAAACGCGGGCCGACCGCTCGGCTCGATCCCGGAACGCTCACCGCGCCGCCATGATCGCGTTCTGTAATTGGTGCGCCGACCCAACCATCGGCCGGATGATCTCGAATCCATTCCGGGGGGTGCCGAAGGCGGATGAGAAGGCCGACCCTCGCCGGCGCCGCCGATCGATGACCGAAACCGAGTTGACTCGCCTGCTCGAAGTCGCCCGCCGTCGTCCACTGGCCGAAGCCCTGACCGTGCGAAGGGGAAAGCGGAAGGGCGAGCAATATGCCGACCTTCGGCCCGAGACTCGCCAGCGGCTCGACGTGCTCGGGATGGAGCGAGCCCTGATCTACAAGACGCTGGTGCTCACGGGGCTCAGAAAGGGTGAGCTGGCGAGCCTGACCGTCGCGAAGCTACGGCTCGATGGTACGATCCCGCACGTCGAGCTTGACGCCAAGGACGAAAAGAACCGCGAAGGCAACGGCGTGGTCGTCCGCGACGACCTGGCGGAAGACCTGAAGCACTGGCTCGCCGAAAAGCTCGCCGCGCTCCAGGCGGAAGCACTGAACCGGGGCGAGCCGATTCCGGCGAGGTTGCCCGGTGATACCCCTGTCTTCGAGGTGCCAAGCGGATTGATCCGCATCTTCAACCGCGACTTGAAAGCCGCCAAGATCGAGAAGAGAGACGACCGGGGCCGGACGCTCGACGTGCATGCACTTAGAACGACCTTTGGCACACTCTTGAGCCGGGGCGGAGTGCCCTTGCGAACCGCTCAAGCCGCCATGCGACACTCTGACCCGAGCCTGACCGCCAACATCTACACCGACCCCCGCCTTCTCGATGTCCACGGGGCTCTTGATGCTCTTCCTTCGTTGCCCCTGAGCCAAGACCCCGACGCCGACCGGCAGCGCGTCCAGGCAGCGATTACAGGCACTTATGGCTCGCCGTCCGTTGCACTGTCCGTTGCACTGCCTGGCGACAAACGGTGCAAAACGGTGGTCAGTGCTGACAAAACGAAGAGCCCCGACCAGCTTTCGGTCGGGGCTCATTCGGTTGTCGTAAGTGGTTTTGCTGAAACGTCGAAGGCATTCGTGAGCAGCCTTGACAATCCCTGTCTTCCAATCGGGGCGACCGGATTTGAACCGGTGACCTCTAGCACCCCAAGCTAGCGCGCTAGCCAAGCTGCGCTACGCCCCGATTTCTGGCCAAGAAAAACGGCTCGTTGCCGAGCCAGCCTATTCCCGGCAGAAACCTTATTGTAGAATGATCGTATGATCTGTCAATCCGGCGCCGGCGGGGGAGTCGATTCGTGGACTTCGCAGACCACCTGATTCAGGCTGTACGTCAAAGGGAAAACCCGGTGCTCGTGGGGATCGACCCGCGGCCCGAGGAACTGCCCGCGGGGTTCTTGGATCGGTTTCCAGGTGATCGCCCTGGGGTCGCCGCCGCGCTTCGCACGTTCGGCTGCGAGGTCATCGATGTCGTCGCGACCCTCGTCCCAGCCGTCAAGTTCCAGTCGGCCTTTTACGAGGCCTATGGACCCGAGGGGCTCGCTGCCCTTCATGCCACCGTCGAATACGCCAAGCAGAATGACCTGATCGTCATCTTCGACGGCAAGCGGAACGATATCGGCTCGACCGCCGAAGCCTATGCACGTGCCTACCTTGGCAAGGTTCCCGTGGGCGGTGCATTCGAGCCGTCCTGGCATGCCGATGCAATGACCGTCAACCCCTACCTGGGAACCGACGGCGTTCTCCCATTCGTCAAGATCGCAGCCCGCGAGAAAAAGGGCGTCTTTGTCCTGGTCAAAACCAGCAACGCGTCCGCCGGTGAGTTTCAGGACCTGATCGCCAACGG
>JBAUOX010000624.1:0-13890 GCA_049579985.1 Isosphaeraceae bacterium
CGCCGCGCTCAGCGGCCCACCAGCATAAGAGCCCGGCATCAGCGCGTAGCCGCCAGGACCACCCGGCACGGGAAAGTCGTCGCATTCGTCGCAGAACGTGGCACAGCCCACACCACCTGTGGCCAGCGCGACGGCCAGCACCGCATCTCGAAACCTTGACATGACCAGATCCTTCCCTTCCGTTCCGTATATGTCCCGAGAGAATATGTCCCGAGAGAACCAATCTGGGCCAGGTTCCGCCCGTGGATCATGGAGCGGTCGCGATCTCTGGCAAGACCGGCGGATTCTCTCCACCGGCGCAGCAGTCGCGCCCGATTGTTTGTTACGTTCATCGGCCAGCTTCACCCCGGACGATGAGTCGAACTCGCATCCGCATGCAAGTCCACCCGACCGACAGAATGGTGCGGACCACAAGGGGAATTGCTCTCCTGGGTTCGCGGGCTCCCCGACGGGTTTCCCCAGACTACAACATCAGTGTGAGTCGAGAAGCAGTGCGCGTGAACGCGGACAACCTGATCTCAGACATGCCCAATTGACAACTTGAAACCGTGTTCTAGGTTACTCAAGGCAGACTGCCTCGACGATAGCCGCGCTATAGCTTGAATGGTCAGGAGCGACCCGCTATGATTTCGCATCGAGCCGATCGCCGCGAGTTGAATGCGGCGTCACCCCTGCAGATTTACCTGCACGACATCAACGATACGCCACTGCTTTCGGCCCAAGAGGAGCGTGAGCTCGCCGAGCGGGTTGCCGCCGGCGATCCGTATGCCCGCGAGCACATGGTCAAGGCGAACCTCCGGCTCGTGGTGAACATCGCGCGGGGCTACCTGGGCAAGGGACTGAGCCTGGAAGACTTGATCGAGGAGGGAAACCTCGGCCTGATGCGTGCCGTCGAGGGTTTCGACGGCATGATGGAGACGCGGTTCAGCACGTACGCCAGCTACTGGATCAAGCAATCGATCCGCCGCGCGGTGATGAACAACGGCAGGCCGATCCGGCTGCCGGCGTATATGGTCAGCCTGCTCTCGAAGTGGAAGCGGGCGTCCGCGATTCTGACCGATCGTCTGGGCCGGGCGCCCACGCCTGACGAGGTGGGCAAGGCCCTGCGGCTGTCCAAGAAGAAGATTGGCATCGTGGCCAAGGCCATCAAGGTCAACAACCTGATGCCGCACCCCGAGGGCAGCGAGGATGAGGGCAAGGTACTGGATGATGTGCTGACCGACGAGCGGAGCAAGGCCCCCGAGGATCTGATGATCGAGGCCGACGACCTCGACCGTATCTTCGGCCGCCTGGACGAGCTTGAGGACCGCGAGGCCGCGGTGATCCGGATGCGGTTTGGCCTCGAACCGTTCCCGCCCATGACCCTTCGTGAAGTCGGTGAGAACCTGGGCCTGACGCGCGAGCGAGTTCGCCAGCTCGAGAACCAGGCGCTGCAGAAGCTCATGCATGGGCTCAATGGAAGGAATGGGCAGACTGGCAACTGAACGGAACGGGGAAAGACCGCGGTCGCCGGATCCTCCACCCGGCGCGTCCCGGCTCTCTCCGTCAAGGCCCCCGGCGTCTCGACGCCGGGGGCTTTTTTTTGGTTGCCGACGAGCGTCGGCCAGGGTGAGCAGAATGCTGTTGTCGGTTGCCCCGAGCGGCAGCAGCGTGCTAGCGATCGCACTGCGGACGAAGAGACCATTTCACCAGCCCTCTCGTATTACACCGGCAGAAGACAATTCGAAAAGAAATGGTGAATTTTTCTCGGTTTCATGGACTTTTCACAAAAGCTAAGGATTCAACGGGTAGTATAAACGGCCATCTGGTACTGGATGTTCCGTCATCTAGTACAGCTTAGGATGGAATAGAACATGTTGAGCTTATGTTCATTCCTGACCTCTCCCCGCGTACTTGTGACTATCTTGCCCGGATTTGGGTCAACGTCATATTCGGGCAAGACTCGGTCATGGCGATCTGGGCCGTCCATCCCCACCTTGGAGCTGCATACTTGAGGAGTCGCAACGTATGAACGCTTTGAATCTGGTGCGGCGATCGAGCGGCTTCACGCTGATCGAGCTGCTGGTCGTCATTGCAATCATTGCTGTCTTGATCTCGCTCTTGCTACCCGCCGTACAGTCCGCCCGCGAGGCCGCTCGCCGCGCCCAGTGCACCAACAACCTCAAGCAGTTGGCCCTGGGCGTCGCCAATTACGAGTCGGCCAACGGCTGCTTGCCGAGCACATCCTTCTCGGGTATTCCCCTGGGAAATAGCAGTTACCCCAACCTGTACGGGAATTTCTCCGTGTTCGTGTTCCTGACCCCATTCATCGAGCAGCAGCAAGTTTACAACGCCACGAACTTCAACATGACCAATTACGAGCTCGACAACATCACGATAGCCGGGGTCGCGATCAACACGCTCATGTGCCCCAGCGACCCCTGGCAGCCAACGCTGATCAGTACGAACACGCCTAACGCGGATTTTGTCGAGCATGTTTCCGCAATTCCGGCGGGCAGCACCTATTATCAGCAATTCACCAGCTACGGAGCCAACCAGGGAACGTACCCGGGAACTTGGCAACAGAGTTACGGCCAGGCAGAGTTTGCCCAGTATAATGGCGTGATCTACAACGACAGCCATGTCAAGCTGTCAGCGATCACGGATGGAACCAGCAACACTTTCCTCTTCGGAGAGCGTGCCCAGACGCTTTTCGCCCAGAACGACCCTGGCTACCAGAATTCCGATGGGTCCTGGAATTCAAACCACTGGTACGACACGATGGTCACCACCTATTTCCAGCCCAATGTGACCCAGGGAGCTTCCTCCGTGACCAACGTGGGTGGAGCGATCGCCACCGATGCTGAGAGCCGGCACCCCGGCGGGGTTAATTACGCCTTTTGTGACGGCTCGGTCCGATTCATCAAGAATTCGATCAATTCGTGGTCATTCCAGCCGGGTACGGGCGGCTTAGACAATTCATCGCTCCCGGTGGGGGTGACTTACACGAACTACATCTACTCCGCCGCGCCAGGAACGCAGTTCGGCGTCTACCAGACTCTTTCCACCCGGGCCGGCGGCGAGGTCATCAGCGCCGATCAATATTGATTGATTCGGGTCTGACCTCGTCGTGCCGCCTTATTCACTCGCCCAGGCCCGGTGGAGCGGGGAGACCATACGGTTCATCCTCGCTCCATCTCGCCGTCCGGAACATCAGAGCCAATCACTCATGCCAAAGAGCTTTCTTGCGATCCTGCTCGCTGCGGCAGGTCTTACCGCGGATTGCGGCAGTCCCGAGCCGAGTTCCCAGGTGCTCAAGGGAACCCATAGCGGCACGTTCATCCGACTGCCCGACGACAAGGGGTTCATCGAGCTGGTGAATGAACCGGTCGTGACCGATCGATACAACCCCCAGCCGACCTCGATCGTGGCCTATTTCTTTCAGGCCGACGGGAAGTCTGCCATGAGTCCGAGCCCCACCGATGTCAGCTTTGAGATCACCCCGGACGCCAGGTCAAGGCAAAGGGACAGATCTGCCGCCGGCTCTTCGACCCTTCACTTGAGCGCGGAGCCCAAAGCCGACGATCCCGCCGGCGCAAGCCGGTTTGCATCCAAGACTGGCCCGTACGCCCTTGCCGCCATTCGTGGCGCCTTGAAGGCGAAGATTAACGGACAGGAGGTCTCGACCGCGTTCATGGGCTCCCGCTGAACGAGGCCGGTGATCGAGGCCGGCCGTTTCCTTCCTTCCCCGTGTCCGCCTGGTATCACGAGCCAGACCCATCCCCGATCCCGTACAGCCGGCCGTCAGACCACTCATCGTTCAGACGATCGGCGCGCTGTTTCCCGCGCTACCATCGGCCGTCCGCATCATGAGCAACCAGCGAATTGCGTCGCCACGACTGGTGAGCCTTGGCTTTGGGATCGACTGCTCGCGCCGACCCTGTTTTCCGGATATAGTGTAACGAGGATGGCCCCTTGTTTGATTCCTCTACCATGTCCAGAAGTCAAAGCCGGGGAAGATCTGATGCCAAATGCAAGGATTCGTGGCGATCTTGGGTTAACGACGCAAAGTCGCCCGTTTCTGGCTGTCCTCTCGCTTGCCATGGCGGTGGGCATGTGCGGCTGCGGGGAGCCGGCGCCGGCCGCGCCGGCCGACGAGCTCGCCGCGCGGGTGAAGGCCCTCGAGGGCCTGATTCCCGACCAGGCGCATATCATGGCAGACGTGTCGGACCACTTCACCAATCTCTGGTTTGCCGGCAAGAGCGAGAACTGGCCGCTGGCCGACTTCTACCTGGGCGAGACCAGGTCGCACCTCAATTGGGCCGTGCGCCGGATCCCGGTCCGTAAGGATAACGCGGGGCATGATGTGAAGCTGGCAGAGATCCTTCAGGCATTCGAGAACGGCCCGCTCAAGCCGCTCAAGGGTGCGATCGACGGCACGGATCGACTCGCCTTCGAGAGCGCCTACAAACAGACCCTCACCGGTTGCTACGCGTGCCACAAGGCGTCCGACAAGCCGTACCTGAGACCTCGGGTTCCCACCGAGCCCGCGTCATCGATCATCAATTTCGACCCCAGGGCAAGCTGGCCGCTCTGAGTGCTCCACGCCAGCCGCATCACCTCGTTACATTCCGGCGGACCGAGCCCATGAACCCTATCACCTTTGCCATGCGGCGGCCCTTCACGGTCATGGTGCTCGTCGTAGCCGTCGTGCTGGGCAGTGCGCTGGCCGTGACCGGGATGGCGATCGACATCTTCCCCAACCTCAATCTGCCCGTTGTCTACGTCGCCCAGCCCTACGGCGGCATGGACCCTGCCCAGATGGAGGGGCTCTTAACCAACTACTACGAGTACCACTTTCTCTATATCTCCGGCATCCACCACGTCGAGAGCCGAAACGTCCAGGGCATGGCGGTGATGAAGCTGTTCTTCCACTCAGGCACGAACATGGCCCAGGCGATGGCCGAGACGATCGGTTACGTCACCCGAGCCCGCGCCTTCATGCCCCCGGGGACGGTTTCGCCGTTTGTCACCCGGTTCGACGCGGGCAGCGTCCCCGTCGGCTACCTTGTGCTGTCGAGCGAGACCAAGTCGATCGGCGAGATCCAGGACCAGGCGCTCTTCAAGGTCCGGCCGATGTTCGCGCTCCTCCAGGGCGTCTCGGCGCCGCCCCCCTTCGGCGGCAACCAGCGCACTGTGGTCGTCCGGGCCGATCCCGAACGGCTGCGATCGTACTCCATCTCGCCCGACGAACTGATCACGGCCCTGACGAATGGCAATACGATCAGCCCCTCGGGCAATGTCCGCATCGGCAAGATGATGCCTATCGTGCCGATCAACTCGCTGGTCCGCGACGTCAAGGAGTTGGAGACCATCCCCATCCGTGTCGGCGCCAACCCCTCGGTCTACATCCGCGACGTGGCCACGGTGCAGGATGCCACTGACATTCCCGCCGGTTATGCAATAGTTAACGGTCGCCGCGCCGTCTACATTCTCGTGACCAAGCGGGCCGACGCCTCCACCCTTTCGGTCGTCCGGAACGTCAAGGAAGCCCTGCCCAAGATGCAGGCGGTCCTCCCCGACGACATCAAGGTCAGCTTCGAGTTCGACCAGTCCCCCACCGTCACCAACGCCGTGTGGAGCCTGGCGACCGAGGGCGTCCTCGGCGCGGTCCTGACCGGACTGATGGTGCTTGTCTTCCTCCGCGACTGGCGGAGCGTCATCGTCGTGGTCCTCAACATCCCGTTCGCGATCTGCGGGGCGCTGGTGGCCCTGTGGCTCACGGGCCAGACGATCAACCTCATGACCCTCGGCGGCCTGGCGCTGGCCATTGGCATCCTGGTCGACGAGGCGACCGTCGAGATCGAGAACATCCACCACAAGATGGAACGGACCCGCTCGATCGCCTCGGCCGTGCGTCAGGGGAACCTGGACACGGCGGTCCCACGGCTCCTGGCGATGCTTTGCATCCTCGCCGTGTTCCTGCCGTCGTTCTTCATGCAGGGGGCGGCGCAGGCATTGTTCGTCCCGCTGTCGCTTGCGGTCGGGTTCGCGATGGTCTCCTCCTACCTGCTGTCGAGCACGTTCGTGCCGGTGCTCTCGACCTGGCTGCTCCGCAACCATCCCCTGCCCGACGGAACAGGTCGGCGAACCCTGTTCGAGAGGACGATCGACGCCTACGGCCGGGCTCTCTCTCTTGTCGTCCGCTGGCGGTGGGTGGTCCTGCCGGCCTACCTGGTTTTGGCCGCGGTCGTCGTCATCGGCGCCTGGCGAAGCCTGGGCCTGGAGATCTTCCCCAAGGTGGACGCGGGGCGGTTTCAGCTCCGGATGCGCGCCCCTACCGGGACGCGGATCGAGGAGACCGAGAAGCTGGCGCTCGACGTGCTCAAGACAATCCGCAGCGATGTGGGGGCGGACGACGTGGAGATCTCCATCGGCTACATCGGGCTCATCCCCTCGAGCTACCCGATCAACGCCATCTTCCAGTGGACGGGCGGGCCGGAGGAAGTGGTGCTCCGGGTCGCCCTCAAGGAGGGGACGACCACCGCGGTCGAAAGCCTCAAGGAGCGGCTCCGCACCATCCTCGCCGAGAAGATGCCCGAGATGCGGTTCTCGTTCGAACCCGCCGACATCGTCAGCGAGGTCATGAGCTTCGGCTCGCCGACCCCCGTGGAGTTCACGGTCAACGGCCCCAACCTCGCGGAGAACCGGGCGTACGCCGAGAAAGTCCGTGCGGAGTTGGCGAAGGTTCCGTCGCTCCGCGACCTCCAATTTGTCCAGGCGCTTGACTACCCGACCGTGAGCGTCCAAGTCGACCGCGAGAAGGCTGGCTTGAGTGGTGTCTCGGTCTCCGAGGTCGCCCGCTCGCTGGTCGCGGCCACATCGTCGAGCAGGTTCGTCGTCCCGAACTACTGGCCCGACCCCAAGACCGGCATTGGCTACCAGGTGCAGGTGGAAATCCCCTACCAGGTCATGAACTCGATCACCGAGGTCGAGACCATCCCGATCCAGAAGGCTGGCGGCGACCCGCTGCTGCTCCGCGACGTGGCCAAAGTCAGCCCTGGGACCATGCCCGGCGAGTACGACCGCTACAACGGCCAGCGTGTCGTGAGCCTGACCGCTAACATCGCGGGCGAGGACCTGGGGCGGGTCGCGGGCCACGTCGACCGGGCGATCGCCAGGGCGGGCGAGCCGCCCAAGGGGGCGACCATCGAAGTCCGCGGCCAGATCGCCCCGATGAATGAGATATTGTGGGGGCTTACCGTCGGGCTGGGGATGGCCATCGTCGTCATCATGCTGCTCTTGACGGCAAACTTCCAATCCATCCGCCTGGCCCTGGTTGTGATGTCGACCACGCCCGCGGTGGTAGCAGGGGTCGTCGTCGCGCTCTGGTTGACCAGGACCACTGTAAACATCCAGTCATTCATGGGGGCGATCATGTCCATCGGCGTCGCAGTGGCCAACGCCATCCTGCTGGTCACCTTCGCCGAGCGACACCGCCGCGAAGAAGGGGCGGAGTCGGCGCCGGCGGCTGTGGCAGGGGCTCAGGGCCGGCTCCGGCCGATCCTGATGACGAGCTGTGCCATGACAGCCGGTATGATCCCCATGGCCCTTGGCTGGAGCGAAGGGGGCGAGCAGACCGCGCCTCTAGCGCGGGCTGTCATCGGCGGCCTCGCCGCGGCGACCCTGGCGACCCTGGTCGTGCTTCCCACCGTCTTCGCAATCATCCAGGGCGGCGCGGGACGCCGGTCGGCATCGGTCGACCCCGCCGATCCCGAGAGCTCCCTTTACGACCCAGAACTCTGGGCCGGTGCCGCGCATGCCGATGCTCCAAGCAATGGGGAGCCAAGGGGTCACGAGCTGACCCTCACGCATCAAGCCGCCGAACCGTCAATTTCTACGAAACCCGAACGGCCGTCATAAACTGCGAGCCACCCCGGGCGCCGCCTCGATTCCTTGGCGGCACCCTTTCTTCGAAGTCAAACCATGCGGCAGTCGATCTTCCGAAATCCCATCGGCCTCGCGGCACTCGTCTCCCTCGCGACGATCACCGCCGGCTGCGGCCAGGCCACGGCGCTCAAGGCCGACCACACGACCGGACCGGCCGTCACCCGCGTCGAAGTCGTGAAGCCGGGGCGGGCCACGATCCGCCGGTCCACCGAAGAACCCGGGCAGATCGAAGCCTACGAGGTGACCTCGATCTACGCCAAGGTCTCAGGCTACGTGCAGAAATGGAACGTGGACATCGGGGCCAAGGTGGTCAAGGGTCAGGTGCTCGCCGTGCTGAGCGTCCCTGAACTCGATGCCGAGACCGAACAGAAAATGGCCACGGTCGAGGAAACCGAGGCCAAGCTCGCCCAGGCAAAGGCATCCGAGGAAGTGGCTCAGGCCAACCTCGCCAGCGCCCAGGCCAAGCTGACCGAGGTCCAGGCCGGCACCAAGAGGGCCGACGCCGACCTCGCCCGCTGGCAGTCCGAGTTCAAGCGCGTCGAGCAACTCCACAATGAACGGGCGCTGACCGGGAGCCTGCTGGACGAGACCCGCAGCAAGCTCAGATCGTCGGAGTCGTCGCGCGAGGAGGTTTATGCCCAGGTGAAGACGGCCGAGGTAGCCGTCCGGCAGGGCCAGGCCATGCTCGACAAGGCCCGCTCCGACGTGACGGCCGCCGCGGCAAGTATCAAGGTCGCTCGGTCCGACGCCCGGCGCGTACGGGCCCTGCTGGACTACGCCACGATCGTCGCCCCCTACGACGGCGTGATCACGCGGCGCAACGTCGACGTCGGCGACCTGACCACGCCCGGCACACAGGGCCAGCCCCTGTTCATCGTGGCCCGCGATGATTTGGTTCGGATTACCGTGAGCGTGCCCGAGATGTATGCCACGGAGGTCGAGGCCGGCGACCGCGTCCTGGTCCGCCTCCAGGCACTCTCGGGCCGGGACTTCGAGGGAAAGGTCACGCGGACCTCCTGGACGCTTGACGTCAAGAACCGGACGCTGCGCACCGAGATCGACGTTCCCAACCCCAAAGGGACGCTCCGCCCGGGCCTCTACGCCTACGCCACCGTCGTCGTCGAGGAGCATGCCGATGCTCTGTCCGTCCCCACCTCCGCCCTGGTCCGCCAGGATTCCAAGACCTTTTGTGTCGCGGTAATAGACGGCCGGGCTGTCCGAAAGCCGGTGGTCGTGGGACTGGACGACGGAACGCGGGCGGAGATCCTCTCCGGTCTTCAAGGCACCGAGGCGATTGTCAAGGCCTACGGCTCGTCGCTCGCGGACGGACAATCCGTCGCGGTGATCGAGCCGGAGACGGCCAAGGTAAAACCATGATGATTCTGCTGATTAGGTTGATTGTGTCGTCTGTGTACAAGACTTACTTATTGAAGGATTGGGCTGGCCATTCCCGAAGATGAGGGGGGAGGAGGGCCAAGGTTGCGAGGTGGAACGCTTACACTACATCGGATGTCGAGACGGCCCAGCTACGACCACGGAGGGTCCCCGAATGCCCTGGAGTATCCCGAGGACGACCGGCTCGACGCCCATTTGCCAGGCCATCGTCGTTTGCATCCTGATGGACATCGGGGCAGGCCAGGCGCTGGCGCAGGTCCCGAATCGCGAAGCACCGGCGCTCGTGTTGCCGCGTCTCGGTGACGCAAGGGCACCCGCTCGGACACCGCAACCAGGGGATGCAACCCTCCCGCTCCCGTTGCCCGACGACGCCTCTTCGCGACGCTCCCTCCCGACACAGTCGCCCGTTTCCGCTCCGTCCACAACCCCGCGGGAAGCCGAGACTTCCCGCTCGAGAGGGGATGCGACGCTCGGGATGCAATTGATCCCCGGTCAGGTCCTCGCGCCAATCGACCTGGCGGGGGCGTTGCGATTGGCGGGCGCACGCGACCTCGACATCGCCATCGCCCGCCAGCAGGTGTGGCGTGCCGTCGCCGACTTGCAGCAAGCCCGGGCATTGTGGCTCCCCTCGCTGTTTCTCGGCCCGACCTGGTATCGTCTCGACGGCCAGGTCCAATCGATCACGGGTCAGGTCATTACCACGAGCCGCAGCTCGTTGTTCCTCGGCGGGCTCGCCGCGTCGGCTAACAGTTACGCCGCCACCCCGCCAGGGAGCGGCTTTCCTCCCCTGACCGGACTGTCCTCCGTCCTGCGGTTCTCCGACGCCATTTTCGAGCCCAGGGCCGCCCGCCGTATGGCTGCCGCTAGCCAAGCCGACGTCCAGACGGCCACGAATAACGCCGTGCTCGCGGCGGCCGAGGCCTACTTCGACCTTCTCCTGGCCAGCGGGCTCCTCGCCATCGAGCGCGAAGCCGCGGTCAACGCGCGCTCGCTCGCGGAGATCACCGCCTCCTACGCACGCAGCGGTGTGGGGCTGGAGGCGGACCATCAGCGGACCCTCGCCGAGCTCGACCACCGGCGCGGCAACATCGAGGACGCGGTCGGCCAACTGGAAGTAGCCTCGGCCAATCTGGTCAACCTCCTGGTGCTCGATCCCAACCAGGTTCTTGCTCCGGTCGAACCGGCCGAGGCGGTCTTCCGGCTCCTCCCCGACGAGACTCCTCTCGACGAGATGATCGTCCAGGGGCTGCGTCAACGTCCGGAGCTGGCCTCGGCGCAAGAACTGGTCCAGGCCACTCTGCTCCGGCTGAGGCAGGCTCGTCTCCGCCCCCTGGTCCCCAGCCTGGCTTTCAGTTACGCCGGCGGCGGATTCGGAGGAGGTCAGAACAGCTTCTTTGGGAATTTCGGCTCGCGCGGCGACGCGACGGTCAGCCTATACTGGGAGGTCCAGAACCTGGGCTTCACGGATCTTGCGATCGCGCGGCGCAACCTGGCGGAGAATCGGGCTGCGGCCTTGAGGCTCATCAAGGTCGAGAACCAAGTCGCCGCGGACGTCACGACCGCATACAAGAGCCGGATTGCCGCATCGCGTCGCATGGCGCAGGCAGCGCCGGCCGTGCCCAAGGGGTTGGAGTCGCTACGGCTGAACATGCTCAACATTCGGCGCGGGGCCGGTCTGCCCGCTGCGACCCGGCCGATCGAGGTACTTCAGCCGATCCAGGCCCTGGCGCAGGCCCGCGCCGATTATCTGAATGCCGTCCTGGCCTACAACCGCGCTCAATTCCGCCTCTATCGAGCAATTGGCCAGCCGCCTCTCTTGCCTCCGAACGCGCCCCGGCCGGTCCCAGTCAGCGGGCGGCCCACGACTCAGCCGGCTAACAACGTGAGATGATCAATCCACAATCATTTACCGTTTAGGGTGATCTCCCGTGACCGCCTTCACGGCATCACGGCTCGATGGAGAGAGCACCGCGTAGTCTACCGGGCATTGAGCGTCCAGTATGGCCCGGGACCAAACGCGATACCGAACCTGCTGATCGAGGGCGAGAGCAGGTTCTGGCGGTGGTCCGGGGAGTTCATCCAGCCCTGGGCGAGAGCGGAGGCATCGGCGTAGTTCCAGCCGCAATTCTGCACCCCGCAAGGATTGACGTGATGACCAATCCCCCGGTGGCATTGCGCTGAGTTGTTCTGGCTGGCCCACGACGACAGCTCCGGATCATAGGCTACCGGATGCAGGCCGGCCGCGGCGCGAAGGCGGTTGAGAATCGATGCGAACCCATAGGGATCTGAACCACCGCTACAGTCGCAACCGGCCGCCGGTGCGGCGGTGAGAGCCGGCACCGCGGCCGCGGAAGCGCCGGCAATCGTGGCGTTTCGATGCTGGCGGATGCGACTGACCAGCCGGCACAGAGGTCCGCCCGATGGCTCCTGCGCCTGCAAAGTCGTGGTTGCGGAGATCAGGGTCAAGATCATTGCGATCGCAGTATGGCGAGTGATCGGGCTCATCGTTGGCACCCCGGTTAGTTCGAGGGATGAGGATTTTCGAAGACAGATTCTCACAGGCTCCGCTTTAAGGGGCTTATCAACCCGGAGCAAACAGCGACGTTGCTTTGCGCCAAGCGGGCTGGAGAGTCGGATCGTTCGGGCATTATCAGTGGATCGGAGAACTCAAATTTCGCGGACCTGAGCCAATCCCAAAGAGGAGAGGACTCGATCGTCCTGCACCCGACGATCGCATGATCGCAACCTATGTGCCAAATTGGGTGATTTGGAGAAAATGGGGGTGTCTTCGTAAGATTGCGTGACGACGGACGGGATCATGCCGGTCGGGGAGCCGAGACGTGGGGGTATTTACCGTCTCTGCGCACTCAAAATTACAAGTCAAGTCGGCGAAAAGGTAAAACCCGGAAAAACCTGGTCATATCCCCGAAATGTCAGTTGACCTTTGACGCCCGAATGCTTCGCGGGCCGTGGGTTTTGCTGTGCCGCATGGGCTGGCCGCATCCGGCCAGCGGCAGACCGGGGACAGAACCTGTCCAAAATAACGTAACTACTTAACAGGCAAATTGTTAGTTCCCAGACTCGAAGCCGGCTTGGGGTGCAACCAAGGTCTCGCCCTCTCGATCTTCAGCCTGTGGCGTCAGCGGTTGTAAGTTGCTCTTTGCCGGGGGTCTCAGGAAAATCATTCGGTCCCAATAATCAAGGGCGTCCCCCGAATTACCCTTGTGGAGCGGTGCGAGTTCGGTGATTCCGCCGCCAACGACCACAAGATGTGTTGCCGAAGACGAGGGGTTCCGGGGTAACAGGAGACACAGCATGGTCTGCTCTATGGTCAAGAAGGGACTGATTGGTGCGGCGCTCGGTGCCGGGGCATTGTTCCTGGTTTTCGGCACCCACGCACCCAGCTACATGAAGACGGCCTATCACAAGGTCCGCCGGGACGTCAAGGACGCTGTTCCGATGCCGTTTGACATCGATCGGGCTCGGGAGGAGATTGCCGGCCTCGAACCGGCGATCCGCGACAACATCGAGAAACTGGCGCGGGCCGAGGTCGATGTCGAGCACCTCGACCGCGAGATCACCACCATCCGGACCAACATGGATGTCGAGAAGACGGCGCTCTTGACGCTGCGTGAGAGCTTGAAGACGGGTGAGTACCGGCTGGCCGGCCATAGCCGTGTCGCTTACACCGAGGACGAGGTCAAGGCCGACCTGGCCCGGCGCTACGACTCGTACAACAACGTCAAGAAGATTCTCGAGGCCAAGGAGTCGACCCTGAAGGCCAAGCAGAGCGAGATCGTCGCGTTCCGCAAGCAGCTTGAGACCATGATGGCCCAGAAGAAGACCCTGACCACTAAGCTTGATGAGATCGAGGCCCGGCTGCGGCAGATCGAGGCCACCCAGACCACCAACGAGTTCCAGCTCGACGGCAGTGCCCTGGCCCGTGCCAAGGAGACCGTCGCCGACCTGGAGAAGCGGCTCGAGGTGATGGCCCGCAAGGCCGAGATGGAAGGCCGCTATGCCGAGACCGGCGTGCCGGTGATCATCAATCCGACCCGTGACGTCGTTCACGAGATCGACAGCGCGTTCGGCCAGAGCACGCCGAGCTCAGGCGCCAAGTCGGCCAAGAGTCTCTGATCCCGATCCGCGGCGAGCGCTCTCCCACGCCGAGACTCTCGTTGCACTGGTTCGCGAATCCAGGTTTGCAACATCCTACGGCGAAGCGACTTGAGGCAAGGCCGGGAGCAGATTGAAACGCGAGCGAATGAGAGAGTCGAATCCGAAATCGAATCGGTGAATGCTCTCTGGCTCTTTTGGTCTGACGGCGAGGCCGACTGGACGCCCGGAGTGACGGTGGTCGGTCGGTCTCGCAGCTTGATTCTCTTGCCTTCTCGTTCCCCCCGGCCTCACCGCCGGGGGCGGATTGAAATCATGATGGAAGACGCCGCAAGGCATCGCACGCGATCTGAAGCACGGCACGGGTTGAGCAGCGTTCGCAACCAAGCGTAATATGGTGGAGAGTGTTATCCCCATGGTCAATCCGGGCGGCGAGTCAACCATGTTGGG
>JBAUOX010000625.1:0-7539 GCA_049579985.1 Isosphaeraceae bacterium
CGGGGGTACTGGGCGATGGGCAGCGCGAAGAGGGCGATCCCGCCAATCAGGGTGATGACGATGGACAGCACCGCGGCGAAGATCGGTCGATCAATGAAGAACCGTGCAATCATGGCGAGGGCCCCGCTCAGCGCCTGGGTTGGTCCTGAGGCGGCGAAGACGGCCGAGCTGGTTGGTCGGCTGGCGGGGCCGCTGGCGTCGGGGTCGCTGGCGCTGGCATCCCTCGCGTCGGGACCGGTTGCGCTGGGGCCGCTGGCGCTAGGGCCGGTTGCGCGGTGGCGGCATCAGCTCCCGTGCCCCGGCCGAGCGACGGCATGGGCCCATGCTCGGGGTGGATCGACATGCGGGGCCGGACCTGCTGCAGGCCGCTCACGACGACCCAATCATCGGGCTTCAGCCCCTCGGTGACCACGCGCAGGCCATCGTCCTGGAGCGAGGTCGTGGTGACTCGGCGGTACTCGACCTTGTTGTCCTTGTCAACCACGTAGACGAACTTGATTCCCTGGTCAGAGCTGATGGCCCGGTCGATCACCAGTATGGCGGGATGGGGCTCGCCGATTGGCAGGCGAATCCGCACGAACATCCCGGGCGACAGCAGCCGGACACCGCCCTCCGGCTTGGGATTGGGAAAGACGCCCCGCACCAGGAGGCTTCCGGTGGTCGGATTGAGCTGGTTGTTCACGAAGTTGATGGTTCCCTCGTGAGGAAAGCCGGCCTCGCCCTGCAGGCCCATGAACACGGGAACGCGCAGGCCGCTGGCGCGCCGGGCCTTCATCTTGCCCTCGTTGATCGCCTTGCGGATCCGCAGCAGGGTCGGTTCGTCCATGTCGAAGTAGGCATACATCGGGTCGAGCGAGACGATCGTGGTCAGCAGCGTCTGGTCCTGGTTGACCAGGTTGCCCAGGGTCAGGTAATAGCGGCTCACCATGCCGCTGATCGGCGCGACGACATTGGTGAATTCGCGGTTGAGCCTGTAAACCTCCTGATTTTTCTCATACGCCTTGACCCGCGCATCGGCCTCCTCGACCGCGGCCTCATCCTGGTCAATCTGCTGCCGGCTGATGGAGTTGGGAGTCATGTTGTTAATCGCCCGGTCCCGCGCCAGGGTCGTCCGGGCCAGCTTGAGCTGGGCCTGGTAGAGGTTGACCTGCCCGATCGCCTGATCGAGCTGGGCCTGGTAGGGTCGCGGATCAATCACAAAGAGCGGATCACCCGCCTTGACTTCGGCCCCCTCCTGGAACGGCATCTTCACCAGGTAGCCCGTGGTTCGTGGGCGGATGTCCACCGATTGGATCGCATCGGTGCGGCCGGTGAAGTCCACGAAGTCAGTGACCTCGCGGACGACGGGCTTACTGACTGGGATCGTGACAGCCTCGGGCGGAGCGATCTGCGGAGTCCTCCGCGCGCAGCCAGGCAGCACTGCCATGGTCGCGCAAAGCCAGAGGAGACGCGAGCGAGATGGAGAAGTCATGGCCTGACGGTCTCGTTCGAGGTTGCGGGAAGCTGCGAACCCAATAGTCGTGAAGCCGACGCGCTCACTTGAGCAAGCGCTGGTTCCACGACACATTGTGCAAGGAGTATCAGCGACAGTTCAAGCGGAACGGTGCCCGTGCTCTCGAACTTTGCCGGAGATTTCTTCTGTCCGTGGCTCGATGCCCCCTGGCCAAGAGACCGGACGCTGGCTGACCGTGAGATGCAATGGTTCACCGTGAAATGGAGAAACCGGGCTCGGAAGATGGGGGGTACTGGACACTTGATCCGATGGTCGGAATTACCGCTTTATTGTATGCCTGCTTCGGGAATCAGTCTGCGTATGCTGCCCCGAGGGCTGTGACTCTGGTATGCTATTCGTCGGACCGGCGTGTTGGCAGCCATCCGTTCCCGATAAAGACATATCTGGGCGTGAGAGAAACGATGACCATCACAGTCCACGTGCCTGATTCCCTCTTGGAGGACCTCGGCGAGACTCCGGAAGAGCTCCGTCGAGAGATCCTTCGTGTCGCCGCAATCCACCTCTACAGCCGCGGTCTGGTTTCGCAGGGGAGGGGCGCGCAGATCGCCGGTCTGAGTCGCTGGGAGTTCATCCAGGCTCTTGGACGCGCCGAGGTTCCCGCCTGCCAGGTGACTTCGGAGGAACTGGAGGAGGTGGTGGAGCGTGCCCACGTTGCGCATCGTCAACGCCTCGCCGCTCATCCTTCTGACCAAGGTCGGTCGGATTGATTTGCTAAATGCCGAAGGCGCCGATGTCGTCGTTCCGATGCCCGTGCTTAAGGAGGTCTCGAGTCTCGACCGTAAAAGACGAAGTGATTGCAGGCGCCCTGAGTCAGGCTGGAGAGTGACGCCGCGTCGGGATCGGTCTTGCGGCACAGACTTCAACAGCAGTAATGAGGCGTTGCCGTTGAACGCCGATTATCGCGGAGGCGTAACTTGCCTCTAGGACACCCAACTTCTGGGCGCCTGCTTGCATGCATCCGAGTGCGGTGACCGCTATCGCCCTGAGGCCGTCAGGGGCATGCCAGACGTACCAATCGCCCCCCCCAGCCACGGCACGGCGCCCATCGGTGTCGGCTTTGTCAGCCCAGCCTCTTTCAACAGGGGGTTGTGGGCGCGTTTGCCTTAGGGTTTTGGGTTCTTGACTTCTGACCTGGTGGGTCAGAAAGAGTCAGGATCTGGGTTGTCGACCGTTTCTAACCTTGGCTTGATCGGGTCGGAAACCGGGACGCAATTAGGTCGGAAACCAGAACGCAATTCGTTTGCTCGGGCGCCTGAGCAGCGGATTGCCGTCAATACTAATCGCGTCCCAGTTTCCTTCCCCTAGCTCACCAGTTTGGCGGCTGGGGCTGGCTGTTGCTCAGCGGCGCGATCGACATCGTGCTTGGCGTCATGATCTGGCGTGAGCTTCCGATGTCGGGACTAACGATCATCGGCGTGCTCGTGGGCATCAGCATCATCTTTCGAGGGGTGTCGTGGCTCATGGTCGGCTTTGCACTCAAGCGGCTTCCCCAAATGGCTGCTTGACCTTTCATCGACTGAGGAAGCAAATCCTCTCACCCGACGATGCGTGTCGAGCCGCCCTGTAGTTCCGGTAACGAGATCTTCCAGAGTCTCGCAATCGCCGAGGTCCGGAACCAGGGCGATGGCCAAGACAGTCCGCAGTCAGGTGCAGTACCTGAAATTGGCCCGACAGGCGGAACTGGACTGGCTCGCTCGGCTCGAAGGATGCCAACTACGAACCAACCCACTATCATTCGGAGTACGGTCTGTGGTAGGTTAATTGCCGAAAAGAATCATGTCGGGAGAAATCGCGAGGAGAAGAGGCTGTTGGCGACCCCTGAGCCTGGTCTTTGAGCGGTGAGTAGCCGGGTGTGGACTTCGACGTGCCGGAGGCTGCACGCGCGGCCATATTTCCGGTCGAGCCACTTGCGGTGAGGCTGAAGTTCGAGCGGGTTCTCCTCAGCGGAAAGCTCCGATACGATCCAGCGATCATGTGCCAATTCCTGGGACTTTGCTCCCAACCGCCGGTGGGTCTTCGACCGGCTTGACGCCCTTACAGACACCCAGCTCAGAGTCATTTCCGTGCACGGAGGTTTTCCCAGGACAAGAAAAGACCTGGGGTTGGTACCGGATGCCTTAGCCCAGACTTCCCAAGACGCACCCGGAGATTTTCCGTGCTCCACATCTTCTGCTGGATGATCGCGCTGGCTATGTACGAACAGAGTGCGGCGGAAGCTACCGACTGGATGAAACCGCCCACCTGGTGTGGCAATTATTGGGGCCCGGCCGCGACCCGCGCCCGGTCGGCCGGGCAGCTCCCGCCGCTCCCCTCGAACCCGCAGATGGCCCGCTGGCATCGATGGGGACGCGAGGTGCTCCGTCAGGGGGACATCGTCTTTCGGCTCGGCGATGCGCGTGTTGTGCGCGGCATGGTTCCGCTCAGCCGGTTCATCGCCTGGGCGACCGGCAGTCCCTTCTCGCACACCGGCGTCGTCGCGATCGAGGACGGATCGCCGGTCGTCTATGACTGCTCGTACGCGGGAGTCCAGTGCCAGCCGTTCGAGGTCTGGATGCTCGACAGCCTGGGAGCCCTGGGGGTGAAGCGACTGAAGCCGGAGCACCGCGGGCACATTGCCGGCGTGATCGCTTATTGCCGCTCCGCGTTCGAGCGGCAGGTCCCCTTCGATCCTGGCTTCCGCATGGAGGATGACTCGCTGTACTGCCTGGAGCTTACCGAGAAGGCGTTCCGGTCACGGGGCCTGGCACTCTCCGAGCCTGTCCGGATTGGCGACTGGGAGTACCTGGCGAGCTTTCCCCTGACCGCCTTCCTGATCCCGCCTGTAAGCGGTTTGGTGCTGGAGCGCCCGATCACACTCGAGCAACCGGTGTACGTGCCCGGCAACGAGCGGAACGGTGTGTGGGCGTCTCCGTTGCTCGAAACCGTATTTGGCCCGGCCCCAAAGGTGTTCCAGGAAGCAGCCCAGGGCGAGCCCGGCCGTCTGAATCTGCGGGGAGATCTGGATCTCCTCGTCTTCACCTTCTGGGAGGTGCGCCGTTCCTACGCCCAGCTTCCCGCTCGATTGCTCTGCGACCTGGTCCTTCAGATGAGAGCCCGTGGGCCCTTTCAGGCCAGCGGTCGGGAGCTAAAGCGGGCGAGCCTGGGAAATGAAGTCGCTTGCCGCAGGTCGACTCCGGCAAGTTCGTTGAAACGCATCGGAGGTGGTTCGGACTGATGCCGAGACCCTTTTCGGCAGAGAGCTCGGGCGATCGAAGAGTTACCATTGTCGGCTCGATGATGGGATGTGCCGGTATCGCTCGACTGCTACGACAAAGCGCGTTTTGCCTTCTATGGCACCATCGGCCTCACGAAGGTTGCATACCCGAAGTAACGCGTTCTGCACACTGTGTCAAATCGTCAAGCTGTGGAACTCAACGAACGCGGGCCGCGATTCGTCTCATGGCCGGTTCCAGGTCGGAGAACAACTCAATTGTGAGCCTGGTACTGTACCAGACTCGAAATCCACCGAGAACTCGAAAGACAGGAGGAACGACGATGACCAAGCTACACATTCTGGGGGTGCCCGCTCTCGTCCTCGTGATGCTGGCTCCCGACGCAATGGCACAAAGGCGTGGGGGCGGGGCGGTCAGCGGCGGCGTGCGCGGAGCGATGGTCGGCGGGCTCGTGGGGGGGAGCGAAGGAGCGGAGACCGGTGCCAAAGTTGGCGCGGTTGCCGGCGCTACCCGAGCCGCCGTTGATCGAGAAACTCAGAGGCGTGCCGAATACCAGACGAGCGCTGAATACCAGAATGCTCCTCACTCGGATTTCAATACAGCACCGCCACAGGTGCTGGCCACCGCCCCACCGGCAGCGGCGACGGCCCCACCGGCAGCGACCGCGCCGGCGGCTGCGGCGACAGTGTCCGGCGGAGAGACCCTCATTCGCAAGGATGGTAAGCCCGTGATTGGGATCACCTATCCCTCGGATTGGAAGCAGACCACCGGAGACCGCTATGTCTCCGCCGTCAGTGCGGATGGACAAGCTTACTCGATGATCGCCACCCTGGAGGGGGCAGCGGACCAGCAAGCAGGAATCGCGAAGGTCAAGCAAGGGCTCGAAAAGTATCTTCAGGACATCAAGTACGACAACCTGACAAAGACGAAACGCGGTGCGCTCGTGCTCACCGGCACGGGAAAGGGGAAGAAGTCCGGCGTCGCCGTGGTGTTCGCGGCTGGGGTCTTCGATACAGGCGCAGGGCAACTCGCCGGGGCGGCATTCGTCGTCGATTCCCGCATCGAAGAGCACTACAAGGAAACGGTCCGCCAGATCTGCCAGACGATTCGCGTCGCTGACCAGCTCGCAGAGAAGAAGTAGGATCTGCTGAAGAGGAGACCCGGGGGACGGTTCACGTCCCCCGGCGCGGCGGCTTGCTCCGGGCTCCCAGGGTTTTCGGCCTTCAGTCCAGCGATTCCCGTGATTTCCCAGAATGGGGGAGACCCAACAGTCGTGTTACGATCCGCCGCTTGGCGGCTGAGCGAGCTCTCCTTTCATTACGCCGCTGGGCTGTCCGGTAGAGTTCATCTGTCAGAAACGACTGGCCCTTGCTGCCCTCTGAACGGGGCCGGATAATATATGGGGCTTTGCGGCATCGCATCGACAAATGTCGTCGATTCAACGGATCCTTAGGAGCGTCCGCGATGAAGGGCAGAACGATCTGGGTCCTCGTGCTCGCCCTCCTCGCCGTGGGCGGCGTCTTCGGCTGGCAGGCCTACCAGGCCCGACTCAACTCGCTGCCGCCCGGGTTTGCCGCAGGCAATGGGCGGGTCGAGTCGGTCCAGGTGGACGTGACCACCAAGGAGCCAGGCCGGGTCGAGACGATCCTCGTCCACGAGGGGAACATGGTCCGTGCCGGTCAGGTCGTCGCCAAGATGGATACTGTCACACTCGGGGCGGAGCTGGCGCGAGCCCAGGCGAACGTCGCCGAGGAGGAGGCCAAGGGCTTAGAGGTCGGAGCCGACATCGCCCAGGCTGAGAGCCAGCTCAAGCTGGCCGAAGTCGAGTTGGCGCGAGAGCGCAATCTCCTTGCCCGCAAGGCCACCTCGCGCGAGGATTATGACATCAAGGACACCTTGGCCAAGACCCGCCGTGCTGCGCTCGACGGCGAGAAGGCCCGGCTCAACACGGCCCGGAAGTCGGTCGAAGCGGCCAAGGCCGAGGCTGCGAGGATCCAGTCGCGGATCGACGACATGACCCTCAAGTCGACCGTCGAGGGTCGCGTTCTCTACCGCCTTGCCGAGGAGGGCGAGGTGCTCGGCAGCGGCGGCAAGGTCCTCACCCTCGTGAACCTCGGGGATGTGTATATGGAGATCTACCTGCCGGCTCAGAACGCCGTGAAGACAAAACTCGGCGCCGACGCGCGAATCGTCCTGGACGTCGCCCCGGAGTACGCCGCGCGCGCCAAGGTGAGCTTCGTCGCCCCGGAGGCCCAGTTCACGCCCAAGCAAGTCGAGACCCGGAGCGAGCGCGACAAGCTGATGTTCCGCGTGAAGCTGAGCGTCCCCCCCGAGCGCATCCTGCCCGTCATCGAGCGAATCAAGACCGGCATCCGCGGCGTCGGCTACGTCCGGCTCGACGACTCGGCCGCCTGGCCCGAACGGCTCGACCGCCCCTTCCCGGGGCCCACCTCCGCCTCGACCGCGGCGGCCGGAAAACCGGTGGGCGCCAACGGCGCCGAGGGCCTAGGGGCCCCAACCGCCCAACCGGGAACACCAGCCCCCTGATCTTGACGAAGGGCGACGCGATGGCCTCCCCCAGCATGAGCATCTCCACTCCTCCGGACCATGACACGGCGCCGGTGGCATCGGTCCGTGGCGTCTCGCACACTTATGGGACCACCCGCGCGCTTGACGCCTTCGACCTCGACATCCCCGCCGGCCGTATGGTCGGCCTGATCGGCCCCGACGGCGTCGGCAAGTCCACGCTCATGGGCCTGATCGCCGGCTCGAAGAAGATCCAGGCGGGCTCGGTCCGCGTCCTCGGAGGCGACA
>JBAUOX010000626.1:0-6670 GCA_049579985.1 Isosphaeraceae bacterium
GGGCCAATGAGCGACGCCTTCGTGGTCGGGTGGTCCGGGCTGCCCGAGGTTCTTCGCGCCGGGATCGTGGCAATGATCAGGGCCGCCTCGCCCGGGAAGGAGAAGTGAGCGGACGATCACTTCTCCGCGATCGACTCCGACCGCTCCGGGGGGGGGTCGTCTCACGGTGGGCGACGAACCGTCTGCTCAGCCGTCCGACCATGAGGGTAGCCGTCATGCCGTTGAACCATGCGAGCGCAACAAAAAGGGGCTCGTGGTCGAGCCCCTGCCGATTCATTGGTAGCTCCGGCGGGATCGGTCCTTCGACCCCGCCGGGCTGGATCGGTCAGTTTCGGTCCTTGAAGCATGTTCCGCAACGGCATTCCCGACGACCAGCCACTAGACCCTCATGGAATCCCATGTCCCAATATCGGTCCCGTATCTCGGCGTCCCAGACCTCCATGCGGTCCTCATGGTCTTCGGGCGTGGTCGCGCCAGTCCAGCGAATCAGTTGCGATAGTCGGTCCATCTGGCGGGCATTGTACCAATGCTAGTGCAATCAAGACATGTACTAGCTTTAGGCTTCAGAATAGCGCCTATAGATGTAGACGAGAACCCAGTAGCGGTTGGTAGATCATTTCGAGCCTCACGTTCTTTCCGGTGGCGCTTTGAATCCTGCCTTTTCCGCGAAATGAGCCGGAGCCTGGTCGAAGAGACCGGACATGGTCGTGCGGGTGCAGGTTCAGTACGAGATTTTTCCCATTTGGGGAAACGCCAGGGCTGGCCACAGAATAACGCCAGGGCTGGCCACAGAATGAGGCTCTACTTGAAAAGCTCTGAGTGTGAGCCTGTGCGCTCCAGGATTAACTCGCCCGATTCACGACGATAAATCAGGACCCAGTCTGGCTCAACGTGGCAATCGCGAGACCTAGACCACTTGCCAGAAAGGGGATGGTCCTTATGCCTTGGTTCCAAGGGCCGACGGTGAGCCAGCGTCTCGATTAACGAGCGGAGCTTGGCCATGTCCTTTCCCCCTGCCTCTAGTCGCTTCACGTCACTGCGAAACCTGGACGTGTAGACTGGCGTCAGGGGCTTCGGCGATGGCTTCGTGGCAAGCGCCTTGGACTTCGGCTTCTTAGCCACATCAGATTTCCAGGTCGGCGAACATCGCCTCTAGGCTTTCAAAGCGCACCAGGTTCTTGCCCTCAAGGGACTCGCGAAGAACCTGAGCGGTTTCGTCGTTGGGCTCATCCCCCCGAAGCGGGCGAACGGGTTGCTTCTTGCTCGTCTTGGTGGCGAAGCTCGCGGCCGTCTTGGAGATGACCTTCCTCTTAGGCGCGACCTCCTTGGCTGCCTGTGCGGGCGCGACCTCCTTGGCTGCCTGTGCGGGCGCGACCTCCTTGGCTGCCTGTACGGGCGCGACCTCCTTGGCTGCCTGTACGGGCGCGACCTCCTTGGCTGCCTGTACGGGCGCGACCTCCTTGGCGAGTTGCTTCCTGGCTGCTTTGGTGGCCATCGTCGAGTCCTTCCCCTGGGCGGAATCGCGCTGTGCGCGGACGATCCACCGGCATTTTATGCCTGTCTTACCATTTTTGTCAAGTCGGACGGTTGGCGCTGTGCTTTTCTAACATCGGTATCAATAGCTTCAGACAGCCGCAAATCTCCGGTGCGATTCTCACAAGGCCAGCCACAAGCGAGTGCACATGTGGTATCAGCCACCAAGGGGGTAGATTCCCTGAGGGATAGATCTCGTTCACTTCGAGCCTCCTTCAAGTTCCTTCACCAACGCGGCGTAATCCTTGGTGATTTTCGGCCTGAGAGCCTCGCTCAGGTAATCCACGAGATCAATTCCCCTACGGCCCGCGATCAGCCTGGCCATCGATGCGAGATCACTGGGAATTCGTACCTGTGAGCTTTCACCGAATGATTTCTTGGGCCTTCCCATTGCTTTAGCCTCGCCAGATCATATCAAAGGCAGTTTATAATATAACTGTGATATTAATTGATACTGCGACAGAATGCAACATCAACCTACTGTACAGTTTGTCACGAGTGCTGAAGCTGTTACACGTACTATTAATGGTGCACTTACTATGGTATCCTCACGTATGGGTTTGGTCGAACGTCTCGACCCACCCGTGTGTCCCAACCGAGGAGTGTGCATCATGGCACGGTGAAGTGGATGTGTGATATGTGGCGACGATACGGGAGGCAGGCAATTTTCCAAGTGCGGACGGTGCGAGGCAATCAAACCCGTGGTGCGTCCACCCGCACCGTCGTCGGCGCGTGCCGTCGTCGCGATTACCGAGTGCGACCGCCAGAAGTGGCATGAACAGCGCTGCGCCGCGATCCGCGAAAGCTGGGAACGGCAGAGACGCAACCTCGTGGCCCGTGCGTTCAACCCACCGCGCGGATTCGAGGATTGGGCACGCTGCGAAGTCCGCGTGTCCCTACCCAAACCGAAACCCTGACCCAATGAGAGAGCTAACCAGTGCCACCTGGTTAGCTCTCAGTTTGACCCCTCCAATCACGAAAGGATCATCACGATGTTACTTCCCGAAGACGAAGACGGCTACGCGATCCCATGGGCAGGCGATGACGAAGTGATCGAGTGCGCGGCCTGTGATCCCCTGGGAAGATAACCAGAGGACTGGCCAGAGTGCGAGTGGATTGATGGTAACCAGTACGCGCTTGGCCCTGACCCAGACCAGACTCCCGACGAACCCGCCGAGGAAGATATCATGAAGTTTCTGGCCCGGTGCCACGAACGAGAACGCCACTGCTGGGAAGACCTCCCGACCGGGGGTTGCTTCGGTCACCCGGCCGTCGAACCAGGGATCGACTGACGAACCAGCGTGACCTCAGACGGGCCAGAACGGTTGGACGTGCAATCCACCGGACTGGCCCGCTTGCTTGTGCCACGAGGCAACCATGGTCCGCCTAAGACTCATCCGCGATGAACGAGACCTCAGACCGTCAAAACGTCGCCAGAAAGAGATGACTGCACGCTTGCTGCCCGCACTGGCTGAAATCATGCGTCTGCCTGAGTGGGAGTTCTTGGATACATGGGACGACAAGTACATATACATTTCTATACATGATTTCATCGCTTATGCGATTGCACCAGAACGAATGAGATATTCGTCGCACTCAGAGGCATGGTGGATCGCACGCAACCGTGCGGACACCTACCTGAATGAATAGCACATATAAACATTCGCCATGATACTAAACCGGTACAGAATCCCCCTCTTGATGGCACTTTACTGGGTACTTCCGGCATCTTATCAGTAAACTATAATCTGACATTAACTCTTATCCCACGGCAGGTTGTGTCAATTTTTCGGTTTTTATACTCCATGAAAAACGCCCCTCTCGGGCGTTATCTCCGGCGACGCCTCGAAACGGCATAAACCGAGGAACGGGCCTCGAGGAGCGGGTCGTCCGAGCCTTCGATGCCGTCCACGAGGCGCAACGGGTCGAATGCCAGCGCACGCTGAGCAGCATCGTTGTCGGCCACAGGGTGGCTCACCGAGAGGACGCCGAGTTCCACGGTGGGCCGGTCGTCGGGCCAGACGGCCGTCGCGTCGTTCACTGGGTCGCCCTCGGCCGCAAGCTGGACGACGAGGCGAAACTTCGCCGGCCCCTTTAAGAGCCGGCCGCCCAGCTCGTCGATGAGGAAGTTGGCTGGCTGCTTCGCGGCGTCTTCGTCGGACAGGAATTTCGCACCCGCCTCGGGGCGGAACTGGTAGCGGCCGTAGCGGGCCTTGCCATCGCGGTTGGTGAAGAGGAAGGCGTTGACCCCGAAGTAAGGCTCGGTCGCAAAGCTGACCGGCGTCGGCTTCGGGGCCGTGATGGCCTTCACGGCCTTGGGATGCGTTGCCAGGAACTTCTCGATGGGTTTTGGCTTGGGCGCATCCGGGCCGCTCCCGGCCAGGGCTTGGAGGAGGGCCAGGAAGTCTTCCGCCGTCGAGACCGCGAATCCATTGTACGCGTTGGAGACGATGTCGGTGCTGCCCCCCTGGGAGAGATGAAAGCGGACGGCCAGACCATGTGGGTTGGCGCCCGGTGCGCCGTCCGGCACGGTGGGGATGCCTGTGCTGTCCGAAAACCGGACGGTCACCCGCACCGGCTTTCCCTGCACTTGCAGGTGAGGCGCTCGCGACAGACCGGAAGCCGTGGGTGCGGGCGTGAACTCCCCCTCGCAGACGATGCCCTTGGCGTGGGCGGCCCGATACCCGGGGTGCTTGCCGAAGATCGCATTCATCGTATCGACGATCTGCTCGGAGACATCCTTCGCTTTCTCGGTCTGATCCGTCCCGGCCATGCCGCGACCGGGCAAGCAACCTACAGCCGACGCGACCACGACGATTCGGAGGATCTGCCGCCTGCTCTCGCGGATGAATTCTCGGGCCATCACAGCCTCCATCGGTTCATGAATTTGCGTGAGGATCGCTCTGCGGTCAATTCCGGCCATTGCCGATTATGTCGATCGCGCCGGCCACTTACCAGTGCCGATATCGATCACCCCTGTAAAGGGCCGGGAAGGCTAGCCCCCAAACTGTCTTCCCGGCCCGCCCAGGAGAATGGTGCGTCGTCAGAACGGACTCCATTCTCAGGGGTCCACTGCAAGGAGCAATGAACGACCCATCCATCGCCGGTTCAGAACATGCCCGGCATGCCGATGCCGGGGCCATTGGCGGGCAAGGAGGGTCCGCCGTCCTTGACGATGGCCGCCTCGTCGGCGGCGATCGTGGTCTGGAGGGTCGGGTCGGTCGTGGTATACGCGTTCTTCAGGTTCTGGTAGTCAGTGGTGATCGTGCTGATCTCGCTGGACGAGATGCCGGCTGCCGTGAGAGTGGCCGTCAGGTTGGCCGTGGGATTGCTGCTGGGTGTTCCGGTCGGCGGCCCAGTGGGTCGCAAGGCCTGCATCTGGGTTGGGGTCAGCGAGGAGAATGCCTGCCGGATGACGGCCTGATCAGCCTGGACGGCCGCTGTCAAGCTCGCCGGAATCTGGGCCTGAAGCGCTTTCTCGTCAGTCTGAAGGGTCTGGAAAGCCGCTTGAAGCTGGGCGCTCGGTGCCTGGAAGCTCTTGCCGGCTACGCTACTGGGAGCGACGCCACCCGGAGCGCCGGGGAACGCGAAGGCGTGACCCGCCCTATGTGCACCCTTCGCGCCTTGCGCGTCCAGCGTGTGCACGTGGGCAGCGGGATCGGCTCCTTTACCCGCGGCACCATCCCACCCTGGGAATCCCTGCGGCGGTGTCCATGCGGCGTTCAAGAGTTGCCGCCCTTCCAGCATCTCGCACGCCGGAGCACGCCGGACCTTCGGTCGCGCAGCCTCTGCACCCGAGGCGTTGATTCGGTCGAAGGCCTTCCTCAATGTCTGCACAGATTTCATCGGATCGACTCCATTCTTCCGAGGATCGCCGTCCACCCACGCGGGTTGATGGGCATCCTTACCCCATCAGCGTAATCGGCGAGTCAAAGCGCA
Organism: Isosphaeraceae bacterium; assembly: GCA_049579985.1. Classification (GTDB taxonomy): domain Bacteria; phylum Planctomycetota; class Planctomycetia; order Isosphaerales; family Isosphaeraceae; genus Aquisphaera. The sequence continues at coordinate 5,473 of JBAUOX010000626.1, forward strand.
CCTAAAAATCGCCAGAAACCCTGAAATCATACGAGCTTGGGAGGTTCACAGGCGACGTGCATTAGGCTCCGTATCAAACTTATCGACCGCACGAACCCGCAGCTTGAATCAAAATGGTGAAACAGGTCCGCGCTGGAGGAAAAAAAGGACGGGGTCATTCTGCGCCTGGACCGTTTGGGACGTGAGACTCGTCTCCTCGGTTGCGATAATCTTTGGCTCTGGATGTCGATTCTGGTCAAGGCCAGCCTTCGCGCGGCGGGGAGGGAAAAGGGGGGGGGCGGGAAAACGGTTACTTGGCCTTCTTCCTGGGATTCGCGCCGGTCATCTCGTCGAGCACGGCACGAACTTCTTTGGCCTGGCCGGCGTCGAGCGGGTGAGATTTGAGTAGGTGCAGCACCAGCAACCCGGGCTCTCCCTGATACAGCTTGTCAACCAGGTTCGAGAGCCGCCGCTGGCGGACTTCCTGCGAGGAGATCGCGGGACGGTAGACAAAAGCCAGATCGCTCCGATCGCTGGTGACCAGTCCCTTGGATTCCAGCCGGTCGAGCAACGTTGCCACCGTGGCATAGGACCATTGACGACCCGCAGCCCGAAGCGTTTCCAGGGCCTCGCGGACCGTGGCCTGACCTTTGTCCCAAAGCACCTTCAAGACATCGAGTTCGGAATCGGGAATCGTTGGAGGACGTTTGGCCATCGGAAGTCATCTCGAGAAGAGGGGTCCGACATGCCCCAACCTCGCTCCCGGACAGAATCTGCGGCCGATTGCCAGGTCGGGTCGGAACTGACCATTACCAGCATGAATGTGCATCCTAAGACAATTGTCTCACAACGTCAATCCCCCTGCTAGAGCCAGGTAGGAAGGCCCAGAAAACGGCATGTTGGCGGGGATCTCGAAGGAGTTGGCGGCAAGCCCGGATATCCGCTGGGCACTTTAAGGCTTTATAATCTAAGAGTCGGAGCGAAGGACCCGGTAGATCCCTGACGGTTCGGGGGCCTTCCGGCCACGAAGACGTCAACAGCCTGGGACATCCAAGAAACCTTGCAGGAGTTCGCCATGAACCGACAGATCGGACTGGGAATTGCGCTGAGCTTGCCGCTGGCGATCACCGCCTGGGGATGCAACGGCGACCAGATCGAATCCGGCGTCAAAACGACCGGGACCAAACTCGAGAAAGCCGGCGGAGCCATCGAGTCGGGC
>JBAUOX010000627.1:0-4159 GCA_049579985.1 Isosphaeraceae bacterium
CGTCGAGTTGGTCCAGCTCATCAACTTCACGGGCACGCTCACGAGCGGGTCGGCGTCCGTCACGGGTATCAGCAGCACGACCGGACTGGCCGCCGGCGAGAGCGTCATCAGCCCCGATCTCCCGTCAGGGACGACCATCCTGACCGTGAACAGTTCCAACGCCACCATTATGCTCTCGGCAAGCGCGACGGCCAGCGGCTCCCAGAGCCTCACCGCGACTGCCTACCAGGCCTCGACGACCGCAACGGCGACGACCGAGGATGACAAGGGCGCTCCCTACGACTTCTCGATCCAGTTGCCCTTTACCTTGACCAACGGCACGATCGAGCTGGGCGTCATCGTGGTCGACGTCCTCAGCGGCAATGTCTCCCCGTTGAGCAATCCGGTGACCGTGGCGATCGTCTCCGTCGGGTCCGACTACAATGCCGACAGCTATGCCGACGCGGCCCTTTACAGCCGCGGTATCACCTTCACCGGCACACTGACGAAGGGATCGGCGTCCGTCACGGGCATCAGCAGCACGACGGGGCTGGTCGCCGGGGCGTCTGTCACCGGCACTGGCGTCCCTTCTGGGACGACGATCCTGACCGTCAACAGCTCGACCGCCATCACGCTCTCGGCGAACGCGACGGTCACGGGCTCCCAGAGCCTCACGGCACCCAACCTGGGGCAGTGGCTCGTTCAAACGACATCGCTTGCCCCGACGTCTCCCGCTCCTCCTCCGTTCTGGTTCACCAGCGGCACGTCCTTCGGCCCCGCCAACGTCATCCCCTTCCAGGGTGACTTCGACGGCGATGGCTATACCGATCTGGCCTACTACCAGTCCAGCACCGCGACCTGGTATATGGATGACTCGAAGTCCAACGCCGTCTCGTCCTTCGCACTGGGCACGCCCAACTCGAGCCTTCCCGTCGTGGGCTACTTCGACGCCAATGCGCCGGAGGAGGCCGCGGTTTTCACGATCAACGCCCAAGGCCAGGGTGTGTGGACCATCGTCAGCGCATTTACCGGTATCCGCACCGTGACGTTCGGCCAAACGGGTGACATTCCCGTTCCGGGCAGCTATGACGGCCTTGGTTACGACCAGATTGCCGTCTACCGGCCCAGCACGGGAAACATCTATGTGCTGGAGCCCAATGGCACCACCGAGACGCTCAACCTTGGCGTCGGTAGTTCTCCCGACCTCAGCAGCCTCGTCCCCGTGCCGGGTGCTTACGATAACCAGTACTATTTCACCAACCACGAAGCCGAGCGGACCGAGGCCGCGGTGTTCGACCCGACCACCGGGGTATTCACGATCCTCGGGCCCACGGGCGTCTATACCGTGTCGTCTGGGTTCCAGAAGGGAGACATCCCGGCCCCCGCCGACTATCTTGGCGACGGCTCGACCCAGCCAGTTATCTTCCGGCCCAGCACCGGTCAGTTCATCGAGGCAGGGGGGACGGTGATCGCCACGTTCAGCCAGGCCTCGGCCGACATCCCCTTGGCCGCTCCGCTTTCATATCGTGTGCCCAGCAATTCACCGACACCGACGCCCACACCGAAGCCGACGCCTACCCCGACTCCTACGCCCACACCGAAGCCGACGCCCACACCGAAGCCGACGCCGACTCCCACTCTCATTACACCGACGGTGGGGTTCGCATCGGGAAGTTCCGTGACAGTCCTTGGCACCATCTACGCCATCGGCGGGCAGCCTTGGTTCGTCGGGACCACCACTCCGGGCGTGACGGTCGACCTGTTACTGGGCGGCTCACATGTCATCGGAGGAGCAAAGATCGTCGGAGTTGTGGTGACAAACGCAGCCGGCGACTTCAGCTTCCATCTTCCCGCCGGCATCACGAACGGCAGTTATACAATGGAGGCACGGGCGCTCAGTCCGAGTGGGTCATCTTATAAGCTCAGCGTACCGCTTGCGTTCAAGGTAGGCCCAGCGCCTAAAGTCAAGCCCCCAGCCAAGCCGAAGTCGACCAAGACTGCCAAAGCGGTGGCGCCGACGAAGAAGGTGGTCAAGGTTCAACCACGTGCTGTCCAAGCTGATCAGACTGTGACTACCTCCAGTTCGAACGGCCACCTGATTGATCGGGCGGTTCATGCACTCGTCGAGGAGCGTCTCTTCAAGAAGAAGGGGCATTGATGCGGAACCGAGCTCGATGCTGTGACATGTGTCGTTCATGAGCATGGCCCGGGGCGAGCACTGCACTCCCCGGGCCTTGCCATTCATGTGCACGATCTCTTGCTTCGACTCTCCATGTCTCAGGTCCGGCTTCAAGCCGATGAGTCGGAATGAGCCTGAAGCTACGCCTTGCTGCCTGCGCGCCCAGAGCGTTCCTTGGCTCTCGGTTTTATCGACCGCTATGGATGAGCGTGGTCCTGACCCATGCGAGGTTGCGTTCGAGTTCCTCTTGTGAGCGGCGGAAGTACGCGAAGCTTCTGGTTAAGGACCGGGCAAGCAGGGTTGCTGCGACTCCGGAGATAACCAGGCCAATCAGGGCGACCACCATCATGACGATTCCCGCCTGGATGTTCAGGATCGTCGCCAGCCAGAGTGCCATCCCGGCCAGACCGACCGTCGCACTGGCCCCCGCGATGATCCAGAAAACGGTCAGTCCAGCTGCGATTGGAGCTGCGGCCTCGGCACTTTCTCGTAGATCGCAGGCGGCCAGGCGCATCTGCAGTACGGCGAGTGTCGCCAGATCGGTTCCGAAGGAACTCACTCCCTCGATCACGCCGTTGTTCTGCCGATTTCTTGAGGCTGCCGGCCCGTTTCTCACCGCTTGATGAGCCATCCTAGAAAGACTCCTGTGGCCAGGGATAGTACCACCGCTTTGATGGGATGATCCGCGATCGCCCGCTCCAAGGACCGTTGTATCGGTCGGATGACATCTCTCAATTCATCAAGGGCGCATTGTGCCTCATCGAGCGATCGTCGAACGGAGCCGGGCCAGGTCGAAGGCTGATTTGGATCCATGAACGTACTCCAATCATTTCGCGTTCAGCGCAAGTGTCCGGGAGCAGTCCGCTGAAACTCGTTCCCATAACGCTCGTCAAGTCCATGACCGTCTGGACCGACGTGGAGATATTGCTTGAGGCGATTTTCGATCCAGATCAAAGCATAAGCCTGGACTGCCTGGGTCGCGATCGGCCAGAGTAAGTCAGCGGCTAAAGAAACCGGGCGGAACCGCTTTTTCCGGGTGAGAGTCTCGGGAACGACCATACTCGCAAGGGAATTCTGACCCGGCACCACAACCTGCTTGCGCCGGGGTACGATCAGGTATCCAGCCGCCAGAGCCGTTCCCACTAGCATGTAAGGATGACCACGGAGAGCCGACCGCCAGTCCATGACCCCGCTAACCTCATTGACCACCTCCGAGACGCCACTGACGACGTTGGATACATCTTGGTGCAGGTCATGGCGAACCTGAGCCATTTGGCGGCGAATTTCGTCGATCTCGTTCACGGGTGATTCACCTCAGAATTTTCTGCTCCATCAATTGACTTCTGCCCAGCATCGGATCATGCAAGGCAACGGCCGGGTTGCCTGATTCGAGCTCCCAAATGCACATTCCGTGCTAGTGCAGATTCCGTGCCGATCTTAGCTTGCTGAGGCTACGGCTGGAATCTTGGGCACAGCTCGCTCAAGAATCATGGTCCGCGCAGCAGCGACGCTCAGAGCGACGTGATATGCAGACGACGAGCGGAGTTGCTCGGCCACTTGGACCGGGTCGGCCTTCACATCCCAGAAACCGACCACCATCGGAATATCAGGGTGGCGCGCACGAAGCCTCTTGATCAGATAGCGTGTACGGGTGAGTCCAAGCGGCGGGAGATGGGACATCACGATCAGCCCACATCCAAGCTGTTCAACCTTGTCAGAGACGCGCAGCGGTGAGCCGGTAGCCGAGAGGATTGTCAGTCGCACCCCTGAAGGTTTGAGCAGCAAGTTGAGCATGTGGAGAATCAAAGCGTCTCCGCCGCCATTAGTCGCGATTCCCACCAGTTCTTGTTCCGCAATCTCCGGGGCAGGCCGAACCCGGATTGGTTCCATGTGCTCGGCGGGAGCCGGTGGGGGAGCCGTCAAGGCAACGTCATCACGGTCGGCAAGATCGTCAAGCCAGTCGCGTACCACGCGCCAGATGAACACGACGTCGCGCTTCTC
>JBAUOX010000628.1:0-2885 GCA_049579985.1 Isosphaeraceae bacterium
GCCAGGATGTTCTGCACCGTCTCCTTGCCCAGGTAATGGTCGATGCGATAGACCTGGCGTTCCTCCAGCACGCGTGAGACCTCGCGGTTCAAAGCCCGCGCGCTGGCGAGGTCGTGGCCAAACGGCTTCTCGATGACCACCCGGCTCCAGGGAGTCTCCTGCTGCCACGGATAGATGAGGCCGGCCGCGCCCAGGTGCGCGATGATGGTCGAGAAGAACTCGGGAGAAACGGCCAGGTAATAGATCCGGTTGCCGCGCGTGCCGTGGGTGCGGTCAAGCTCCTCGAGCTTGTCCTTGAGCTTTCGATAAGACTCCAGGTCGTCAAAGGTTCCGGGAGCGAAGACGAGGCGGCTGGCGAACTGGGGCCAGATCTCGCGGAAGTCGGAGCCGCCGTTCTTGCTCAGCGTCTTCTCGTAGTCGGCGCGGAGGTCGTCGTCGGTCCAGTCGCGGCGGGCGAAGCCGACGAGGGCGCATTCGGAAGGCAGGTTACCCCCACGGGCCAGGTTAAAGAGCGCCGGCATGAGCTTGCGATGGGCCAGGTCGCCCGTCGAACCGAAGAGAACGATCGCGCAGGGCTCGGGCACCCGGGCCCGCGGAAGCGCCTGACGCAGCGGGTTGGATTCGGTCGCGCTGGTCGGCTCCGGCATGGCTTGATCCTCTTGACCGCGGCGGTGGCGTGGGTCGATCGGTGGAAGCCGACCAGACCCCGGCGTGAAAGTTATTGCAGGTCGTCAAGATTCTACGAACTGTCACTGCGGGCGATCAAGGGCCTATGGAGCGCCGGCGGGGTGAGAGTCGAGCCGCGCAGGCACGTGAGAGGCGCTTGGAATTCCGACAGCCTCGCACCCAGGAAGCCGACGTGATGTCCCGCGTCCTCGAGCGAGGATTTTGGTCCTCGCCGCCCTGACCTCGATCGAACCTCTTATCCTCCCGATTGCCTGATCCCCCGCAGGCCCAGGGCTACGGCCTCGGGGTGGGTCGCATGCTTCATGGCCTCGGTACCTGAGATGAGCTTCTGGTTGTACAGTTCGAGCAGGTGCTGGTCAAACCGCTGCATTCCTCCCTCGCGGCTGGCGATGAAATCGCTCAGGTCTCCAAGCTTGTTATCGGTGATGAGCTTGGACGTCACCGGGCCGCCGCGGAGGATCTCCATGACCGGCCGGCGCGAGCCGTCGCGGGTCACCGCAAGGCGCTGCGAAATCACCCCCTCCAGCGCGGTGGCGAGCTGCGACGTGGCAATCCGCCGCTCCTCGGGAGGAACCATGGCCAGGATCCGCTCGATCGTCTGCGAGGCATTCGAGCTGTGCACCGTCGCGAAGACCTGGTGCCCGGTATCGGCGGCACGAAGAGCCATCCGCATGGTCTCGCTGTCACGCACCTCGCCCACCAGGATCACGTCGGGATCCTGCCGCAAGGCCTGACGCAGCCCTTTCTCGAACGTCGGCGTGTCCTGCCCGACCTCGACCTGAGAGATCAGGGCCTTCTGGTTGGTATGCACGAACTCGACCGGATCCTCGATCGTGATGATCTTGCAGCGGTAGGAGCTGTTGATGAGGTCGATCATTGCTGCCAGCGTCGTGCTCTTGCCGCTGCCGGTGGTCCCGGTGACCAGGGTCAACCCTCGACGCGACAGGGCGATGTCCTTGATCACCGGGGGCAACTGCAGCTCCTCCAGGGTGCGGATCCTCAGCTTGATGACCCGGAGGACCATCGCCGGCGCGCCAAGATGGCTGTACACGTTCACCCGGAACCGCGACAGCCCGGGGATGGAGTATGAGAAATCCAGACCCTGCACTAGCTGCAGATCGAGCTCGCCGGCCGTCATCCCGGGGCGAAGCGAGAGAATGAACTGCCGCATGACCTCGTTGGTGAGCGGTGGCGATTCCACATTGCGGATCTGGCCGTTGATCCGCAAGAGCGGAGCTGCCCCCGTCTGGAAGTGAAGGTCGGAGGCATTCTGTTCCACGGCGAACTTGATCAATTGATCGAAGTTCATGAGATGCTCCAGGATATGACGTGTGAACCCCACGTGAGGATTCAATCTAACAGAGCCGCGCGGCTCTCCCAAGAGACTCACGCGGAGGCTGGCGTTCGGCTTTGTGGTAAAGATCGTTCACTGGGCACGCCCGTTCAGAACTGATCGGCCTCCGCCTCCCGCGGTCTCGTCCGACGCCCGATCGTCAAGCTCGGGCTCCAGTCCCAGGAGATAGCGCGCGGCTAGCAGCCTACGTTGCATGTCGCTCAGCCCGGCGAACTCGGCACGCAGGCGGACGAGCACGTCGGGGACGTTGGTCACGATGTGCGAGACTCCCCGCTCGATCAGCTTGATCATCTGCCGGGGATCGTCCACTGTCCAGGCGTAAACGTCCTTGTGCCGGGCCCGGGCTGCGCGGATCAGACGATTGCTCAGCGTCTTGGCGTTGACGCTCAGGGCATCGACGTCGAGCCGGACGATATCGCCGATCGCCAGCGTGACAATCGCAGCCGTTTGGATTCGGGGATTGTACCGGCGGACTTCCATGAGCGCTTCGTAGTTCAGCGAGGTGACGATGCACTGGGACTCGAAGTGCTCGCGCTCGAGCAGCCGGACCACGTCCAAGGCAAGATTCCGGCCCTTGGCCTGCTCCCCTTCCCGATCGTAATACTTGAGCTCGATCTCCAGCTTGATCTGGTCTCGCACCAGCGCGATCACCTCTGCCAGGGTCGGGACCTTCTCGCCCACGAAAGCGGAACTGAATTTCTTGCCGATATCAGCACCACGGACCTCGTCGAGCGTCATCGCGCTGATCTCCCCGGGAACACCCGCGACGCGCATCAGGTCGCTGTCATGATTGAGGATGATCACGCCGTCAGCGGTCTCCTGGACGTCGATCTCGGCGTAATCG
>JBAUOX010000629.1:0-3781 GCA_049579985.1 Isosphaeraceae bacterium
CCCCCGGCCTCACCGCCGGGGGCGGATTGAAACGCTATGCTGGCCCTACTGAAAATCAGGCATCTGCAGTTCCCCCCGGCCTCACCGCCGGGGGCGGATTGAAACTTGATCCAGCTTTCATCCCTGGCGGGCTTGTCTTATGCAAAGTCGGCCAGGGGTGCATTTTCGCACTTGACGTGCTGCCGGGATCCGAATGAACTCCAGGCACTATCACACACCTATCACAGACTCCCAGCGCAAACGGTGCCCGATCTGCGACAAGCCCGTCTATTCGCTGGCTGGCATCCACCCTCAATGTGCTATCAAGCAGAATGATGGCGTCCCACCAATCATCAACAAGCCCGTCGATCCTGCCAGCGCAGTCGCGACGACCGAAACTGCCGCCGCGATAAAGCCGACTGGAGTTTGATTCGAAGACCCCTTCGACCTTTGGTGGCCAGAGGCTTCAGAGCAAGGACGCTCGATGTCCCCCAAGCATGCCCTCGCCATCCTGATCGTGGTCTCAGGCCTGCTCCGGTTGGTCGCCGCCGGCGCATTGGGGCTGGGCAACGATGAGGCGTACCACTTCCTTTATGCGGTCCATCCCGACCTGAGCTATTACGATCATCCGCCGATGCTGGCCTGGGTCGAGACAACCGGGTTGACTCTCTCGGGCGCAGTGTTTTCCGGGGTGGCCCTGCGGTCGGGTTTCATCGCACTCTTCGCCGCGGCCACCTGGTTGATGTGGCGGATCGCCGGTCGATGGTACGGTCCTCGGGCCGGGTTCTACGCCGCCCTGGCGCTCAACCTGACGGGTTATTACGGGTTGGCGGCATCGACGTTCGCTCTGCCGGACGGGCCATTGCTCTTCTTTTGGTTGTTGACCATCGACCGCCTGAGCCTCGCTCTCGAGCAACCGCGACGGACCTGGCCCTGGGTCTGGGTGGGCCTCGCATGGGGCGGCGCGATGCTCAGCAAGTATCACGCGATCTTCTTGCCGGCGGGCATGCTGTTGTTCTTGATCGTGCACAGGCCGCTGCGGCACTGGCTGGCCAGACCGGGACCGTACCTGGCATTCGGCATGGGGCTCGTTGTCTTCAGCCCAGTGCTCGTCTGGAACGCCAGCCATGGATGGGCCTCGTTCCTGTTCCAGGGCGGCAGGGCCGTCGCCGGGCTGGTGGCCAGGCCCGATTACCTGGCAACGGCCATGCTGGCGCAAGCAGGATATCTCTTCCCCTGGATCTGGATCCCGCTGTTCACGCTCATGGTCCGGGAGGCGAGAAACTGGAGTCGCCTCGAGAGCGAGCACGAACGCCTGGCTCTTTGCCTGGCCGTCGCACCGGTCCTGGTTTTCACGGCCGTCGCCTGCTTTCGACCGGTCCTGCCGCACTGGGGACTGATCGGCCTGGTCTCACTCTTCCCGGTGCTGGGAGACTCATGGCGCAAGCACGCTGACCGCAGGCCAGGGCGGACGGTGCTCTGGCTCTCCATCGCGGCCGTTTTCCCCGTGATGCTGCTGGGACTGACCATTCTCGAGTACCGCACCGGCTGCTTCCAGCGCGGTGGCGATGCGCGGTGGGGGCTTTTCGAAGCCCGGACGGACCCTACCGCCGATCTCTACGGCTGGGATCTGGTCGCCGGCCGGCTCGAGGAGCTTGGAGTCCTGGACGACGAGAATGCCTTCCTCTTCACCCGGACCTGGTACCAGAGCGCCCAGGTCGCCCATGCGATCCATCTCAGGCTGCCGGTCCTTTGCTACAACATCGACGACCCGCGGGGGTTTGCCTTCTGGAGCAAACCCGGCCAGTGGTTGGGACACGACGGAATTTTGTTGATTATCAACGATGACTTCGTCCCCGTATCATTCTATCGCCGCTGGTTTCAGGAGGCGGTCCCGCTGGCGGAGTTCACGATCGAGCGCGGCGGGCGTCCGGTCCGCCGCGTCCAGGCCTTTCGGCTGATCAATCAACTGGCGGCGTTTCCCTTTGATTTCTCGCCCCAACGCGCGGCGGCTCGAGAACTGCTCAAGGCAGGGAGGCATCCCCTGGATCACACCCAGCAAGCGGTCCGCCGACCATCACCCGAAGGGACGCTCGCGCGCTGATCCCGGAGCAGACGGTGGCCAAAGCTTGTTGGCGCTCGCCAGTTGGTGCGCAACCATGAGCCAGTTTGGCTCTTCCCCAGGACCCGTAGCCTGGGAGTCGTAGAACGGAATTCATTCCGTTTCTTCCCCGCCGATCGATTGGCTCGCTCAAACGGAACCAACGGAACGGAAAAACGGAATGAATTCCGTTCTACCACGTGGAGCGGATGCGTTCTGGCCCAGGCGAGGCCGCGCCGGCAGCCAGACGCCGGCGATCTCAGGTTTGCGGACCAAACGTGGCGATTTCCTAACGAATGGGGGTCTGGTTAGAATTGACACACGTGCAATCGGCCCGGCCCTTCTAGAAGGAGGCTTCCCGCTTGGATTGGCATGCGACGACAATTCTCTCGGTGCGCAAGGGGGGAAAGGTGGCCATGGGTGGCGATGGGCAGGTGACCCTCGGCACCCAGGTGATGAAGGCCGATGCGGTCAAGGTCCGCAAGCTGCTGGAGGGGCAGGTGCTGGCTGGCTTCGCGGGATCGGCGGCCGACGGGTTTGCCCTGCTCGAGCGGTTCGAGGGCAAGCTGAAGGACCATCCCAACAACGTCCCCCGCGCCGCGACCGAGCTGGCCAAACTGTGGCGGACCGACCGAATGCTGCGGCGATTGGAAGCGGTGCTCCTGGTCGCGGATTCGCGGCACAGCCTGCTGGTAAGCGGCTCCGGCGACGTGATCCAGCCCAGCGACGGGATCCTGGCGACCGGGTCGGGTGGTGGCTATGCCCTGGCGTCCGCCCGGGCGCTGATCAAGCACACCGGGCTCTCGGCCGCGGAGATCGTCCGCGAGTCGTTGACCATCGCCGGCGGCATCGACATCTACACGAACAGCCATTTGACGGTGGAAGAGCTTGACAGCCTTGCCTGAACAAACAGCTCCACCCAGGCGTCCGGAAAAGGTTAACGGCTGGTCGAGAATACGAAGCCTGTTTAAAATGAGATCAGAACGAAGCCTCGGAAGGGGAGGACGACCCATGACCGAAAAGAAGCATCCGATTTCGATACCGTCTCGGAAACTAGCAGAGTGGCTGGATGGGCAGCCTGGATCTTGGTGGAACGTTGATGGCGATCCCTTGCTCACATCGGAAGTGGACTTCCCCTGTCCGAACGAAGAGCTAGCCGAGGCATTGCGAAGACATAATAATGATATCACACTATTCGTAAGGAAACGTGTAAAATCAAGTGTCGGCGCTGACCGGGATTCCCTCGACCTTGACGACCTGACAGACACCGAGAATCCTCGGAAGGAGAAAAACTTCCTGGCTGCCTGGAAAGGCTCCGACATCAAGTGGCTGCTGAGCGAAGATAAGGAAATGGCCGAGACCGCACGTCACACGGCGACGGAGTCGATAGATGCCCAGGCCGCCAACTAACCTCCATCTAAAAGTCAGAGAGATCTTGGGACACTCCCTCCCCCTCCCATACGCTCAACTTAAAGGAAGTTGGTCTTGCATGAAAAACGGAAAGCCCTTATTCCATCACGTGTTACAATGCGTCTCGTGCTGGAAGAAGGAGCTTCCCGATGGAGATTGTAGGCAAGGTCGCCGCGACAATACAAAATGTCCTGGGACCCGAAGCCGAGGAACTTGGGCGGGCGACAGGTGTTATCCAACGGCGTCGAAAGTTCACCGCCGTCAGCTTGTTGCGGATGCTCGTCCTGACTC
>JBAUOX010000630.1:0-2951 GCA_049579985.1 Isosphaeraceae bacterium
GGTGCCGCCGCCCAAGGGAGGGCCGGATCGGCTCGTGTTGTTCGTGGTCGCGCCGGGTCAAGCTCCCGGCGATCTGGCCGTGGCGCTTCAGCGTGCTATCCGCGACCGCGCGAACCCCCTGTTCCACATTCACGACATCGTGGCTGTCGATGCCTTGCCGCAGACCGCGTCGAACAAGGTCCTGCGACGGGAGCTTCGCAAGCGATACCAGGAAGAGGAGGCGGCCGAACCGCCTGCGAATTAGCGCGTTTTACCGTTGAGTTGCAGGCGCGGCGGGGCCTACTCTCCTTCTCCCGCGGGGAGCGGGGGGAACCCCGCTTGCGGGGTCGGGCCGGAACGGCCGGATGAGGGGATTTGCGGGCCAAGGCACGCAGCTCAGCCCTCATCCGCCCCTGCGGGGCACCTTCTCCCGCGGGGAGAAGGTATGAGCACCATGGCCTTTTTTGATCGCAGTATGCAATGCGCGAGCAAACCGCGCTGGTGTGAGGAGGGTCGTCTGTTTGAGAAGGGTTTGAGAATGCGCCCCAGCCTGCGGCGTCAGGCGCCGGCGTTTCGCCAATGCCGAACCAGGAGTCTACCTGCCATGACACGGATCGAATCTCGAGGCATCTTCTCCCGGACGGCGCGGGGCCTGTTGATGATCGGAGCCATCTTGACCTGGGCCGCCTCGCCCAGATCCACAGTCGCCCAGCAAAAGGCCGAGGCCAAGCCCCAGGAGAAGAAGGCCGAGGCCAAGCCCCAGCCCACACAAACTCCGGCCGACGATCCGGGCAAGCTCAAGGCTCAACTAACGGCACTTCCGCAGGAGGTGGCTCAGCTCAAGCTCAAGGTCGCAACGCTCGAGCTCAAGAAGCTAGGCGCCAGCGTCAATGTTGACAAGGGGAAAGACGGCAAGGAGATCGCGACTGTCAACATCCTCAAGAAATGGGCCGGCGACAAGGACGCGATGCAACTGCTCAAGAACGTGCCCAATCTCCAGGTTGTCTACATTATTGACAGCAATCAGGTCAACGATGCATTCACCGTCATGATCATCGACCACTCACACGTGCGGCGGAGTCACGGGCTTCTGCTTCGTTATTCCGAACAGCCCCCAAAGACAGATGAGCACTCCAGCCAGGCCGATCGGGATGCCCAGGGGAAGCCCGACCATCGACACGCCCAGCCCGATCCCCATCACAATCAGTATCAGGCCCGCGATCACGGCCAGCAGGTGGCCCGCGATCTTGCTTCCGGTTTTCGTCAGTTGATGATTGTTCATCGAAGCGTCCTTCCAAAGCTGACTATTTGAGAACGCCTGACGGCCTCGCCTCGGCCCGTGGTATCTTGTCTTGCGGGCATACCCACGGCGCATGCAAAAAGCCCCGTCCATGCCAGCCACCGATGGATCCGAGCCGGTCTCGATCTTGGCTCGTGATCATGGAGGGTTGTACGGGGGCCACCCTGACCGTCGTCGTTCCGCCCACCCTGAGCGGATTGACTTCCTTGAGCATGGAGCGCGCGGCAGCGCAAGTCAAGTTCGAATTTCAAAGTTTATTGAGGCAAGGAAGACTACTTAAGACTGGTGCTGGGCCAAGTCGACTCTTCCGGCGGTCCACCTTTCCATGGCGATCCATCAGACCATGGTGGCCGTGCGGGCCCGGGGCAGGCTCTTGAGTCGTAAGGCCAGCATAATCCATGTCCAGCCACTGAAGAGCATGTCGATTCCCACGAACAGGCCGATGACCCAGAAGCCGGAGAACGGCCACTGCAGCCAGATCATGACGCCCAGAGCCAGGTTGAGGACGCCGCCCAAGAAGATCCAGCCCCATTGCGGAAACCGGTGCATCAGCGATCCGGCGATCCGGAACACGCCGCTGACCATGAGGGTACAGGCCAAGAGCAGGGTCAAGGCCTCGGCAGCTTGGAAAGGTTGCCTGACGAACAAGAGCCCCAGCACGATGTAGAGCACGCCCATCAGAAGCATCAGGAAAAAGCCGCTCCAGTCGCGCGTCCAGAAAGCACCCACGAGCTGGGCAACACCACCCAATAGCAGTAAAACACCGATGGTGAGCGCTGTGGCCAGTGTGGTCAGAAGGGGCATTCCGATGGCGATGGTTCCCACTACGACCAGGACAATGCCCAGCGCCAGAAACCAGGCCCATTGGCCCCGGATGGCCACCAGCTCATGACGTAGTACGCGTCGAATCTCGCCCAAATCGATATCCGAACTCATTGTCATTGTCCCTCTGTTTTGTGAAGCGCGCTCCCGGCGGTAATCTCGACAGCTATCTGAACGGCTCGAATCAGATCAAGGTGATCTGGACGATTTCCGGTCGGCAGAGAAACCGCACCGGAGGGCCGACGGTGCCGGCGCCCCGGGTGATGAAGACCTGGCAGCTTGGCCCTTGAACCAGGCCATGCAGATACTTCTGGCCGTATCGCGAGGGAACGATCGGGGCGCCAAAGCCCGGCATAACAACCTGTCCACCGTGGGTGTGCCCGCTGAGGATCAGGCCGACGCGGCGGTCGCGAATGGTCTCAGCATAGTCCGGATTGTGGGAAAGCATGATCACAGCATCGTGCGTCGTGGCATCTCCCAGCGCGAACTGAGGATCCTGCCGGTCGGTCCAGAGATCGCCGACACCGCAGATTCGTAACCGGTCGCCTTGACGGTCGAGCCAGAACCCCATGTTGTCGGTAAGGCTGATTCCCGCCTCGGCGAGCGCATGCCGCACCGCCGGCGCGCCCTCCCAGTGGTCATGATTGCCCAGCACCGCAAAGCGGCCGATCCGGGCCTTGAGCTTGCCCAAGGCCTCAATCCCCGGCTCGATGTAACGGGGATGTCGGGACACATAGTCGCCGGTCAGCAGCACGAGGTCGGGTTCGAGCGAGTTGGCAATTTCCACAATGTCCCTGACGTACGCAAGCGGCACGAACGGTCCGTGATGTACGTCGGAGATGAACGCCAA
>JBAUOX010000631.1:0-2208 GCA_049579985.1 Isosphaeraceae bacterium
CACGCACTTCATTGGTAACGCTTATTGATTTACGGGCCCTTAGGGGCCGCAGACAGGGTGATGATCACGCGGTCAGCATGGATCCGATGTAAATTATCCACCGATGGCAAGAGGTTGTGGGGTGATAAAGCGCGCTGGACTTGACACCAGGGGACTTAATTATGGAGGATGCTTCTAGTGCTCGACAAAGGCACAATAGAACCAAAAGGTGGCGGCCATGGTTGACACAAACGATTACCTTAGTCACCGTTACGCGGACCTCATGGCGGTCGCGAGCGAGTATGAGGCAGCTTCGGGCAGGCACGATGCCTCGATCGACGATGCTCTAAGTTCCGCCCTTGATTTTTTCTTGTCTCATATTGGCTCTGTCTCAAGTCCTCGAGCGGTCTTCTTCTACTGTCTGCGGCGTGAGAGGTCACGTTGTCTTCGCGTCAACAGGTTCGAAAGGAAGAAAGGATGCCAAGCCCTACTCTGGTTTCGCTGAACTCGATCCCTGAAAGACTCTTAAGGATGCCTCCTGGGGGGACGGGGGATGACTCCTTGACCGATAGACGGGAGGAACTAGGACCGCTATTACCTCAAGCACTCGGTGCCCTCAGCGATCGAGAACAAGAAGTTGTGCGCCGTCGATACGGCTTTTCCGGACTGCCGGATCATACGTTGGCGCAGATTGGCCATCTTCTGGGTATCAGTCGGGAGCGAGCCAGGCAAATCCTTCGCAAGGCGGAACGGAAGCTTTCGCACTCGCTATCCGTCTTGACAATGGGGGACGAATAACGGTGCAAAACTTCTCCGCGTAGCCTGCGTGGCATACCCTCCATCAAAACAAGGATTGAAATGTTCTCTTGTGCGTTTGCAGGCGAAGCATCCATCCACGAAAACAAGGATCAATCCTTCGCTTCATCTCTCGGAGGACTGCGTATGGACTGTAGAACCATTCACATTGCACCCCGTGCCGCGAGGGTCGAGAACGGATTGCACCCCTTCCAGCGTCAGGTGCTGGACGCCCTCGACGACGGAAGCGCAAGGATCATTCGAGCCAAGGCACCCGTGGGATCGGGCAAGAGCCGAGTCATCCGTGACTTGCTGGAACAGCCGAACAATGGTCGGATGCTGGTCCTGACCTACCCGACGAAGATCCTCATGGATGCCCAAGTTGGCGCGCTACGGAGCGAGCTAGTAGAGCGCGGGCGTGAGGTCAGTGTTTGGCCCGACCCGGACAGGGTCTTCCGCCCGGGGGCTATCAACCTCATCAATTACTCCACGGATAGCCTGCTGACGCTACTTCGGGGCATGGGACCAGAGGCCAAGCTGGGAAAGCGAGGCGATCTCCTTCAGAGCTTGTTCGATGCCCAGCAATTCTGGGGCCACGAAAGAGCCGTCGTCACCACGCCCGACGTGCTGCACCTGATCGCCGAACGAAAGTACGAGGCATCGAAGAGAATCCAGCAGTACCTCAACGCGGGTGGATTGTTCGTCTTTGACGAGTTTCATCTGTATCACAACCTGGCCAATTTCGTGCCGCTATTGGAGGAGATCCTCACGCAATGGAACGGCCGTATTGTCCTTCTTTCCGCGACGCCGGTGGAAAGCCAGGAACTGCGTGGATTGTTCGGCCGCTTCCCGAATGCGACTATCAATTTTGAGCCCGATTCGGTGGGGACGCACGGGGCCGCGGGACATCGCACGTTCAACCATCCGCTCGAAGTTCGACTTGAATCTTTCCAGACGACCGATCTGGAGGAATGGGTCCGGCGGCTGGAGGATCTTCTGCCCATTCTGCCGCGGCCTGCCGCCGTCATCCTCGACAGTGTTCATCGACTCCAATGGCTCGGACGCCGGCTCGCGCCCTTTGCGCGTCAGCTCGGGCTGGAACTACTCCAATGGAGCGGCCTACACAAGGACCACGCCACCCTCGGTGATCGCACGGTCATCCTGGGTACATCGGCGATCGAAGTAGGTATCGATATGAGGTTTCGCTCCCTCGTCATGGAAGCGACCTATTGGCCGTCAGCCATCCAGCGCCTGGGTAGGGTCGGGCGATTTGACGAGGGGACGGTTGTCATCCTTTCCCGCCGCGTCTTCGAGCCGTACTTGGACGGACGAGCGATCTGGGAGCGGACAGCCTTCGAGCAGGAGGTTCTGAGGCAAGTGTTGCTCGAACCGTCAGACGCAATGATCGGCGGGGAGATGTTCCGCGGCGATAGC